>JBDTMU010000076.1:0-6810 GCA_039934115.1 Chloroflexota bacterium
ATAACGGTCCGGTGAATGGCACACCGGCTACCATCGGGGAGATGCCAGCGGTGGTCCCGTCCCCGAACCAGATCCCGATCTTCGAGGAGCTGGTCGCCCCACCGCGTGCCCCGACCCGTCCGCACCTGCGCATCCAGCCACCCCTGCTGGCGGACCTCACTCCCCGCCAGCGCAAGGCGGTCACGCACGGGGATGGGCCGCTCCTGATCGTGGCGGGCGCCGGCACCGGCAAGACCACGGTCATCACCCGCCGGATCGCGTGGCTGATCGCGGAGAAGCGGGCCAAGCCGTCGGAGATCCTGGCGCTGACCTTTACCGATCGGGCCGCGCTGGAGATGACGGAGCGCGTCGATCGTCTCGTCCCCTACGGGTTCACCGACACGGTCATCAGCACCTTCCACGCCTGGGGCGATCGGCTCCTGCGCGACCACGCCCTGGAGGCCGGCCTCTCCGACCGTTCGACCGTCCTCTCGCGCGCCGAGCAGGTGATCTTCCTGCGGGAACACCTCTTCGAGCTCCCCCTGGACCGATACCGCCCCCTCGGCGACCCCACCCGCTTCCTGCACGCGCTGGTGACGCTCATCAGTCGAGCCAGGGACGAGGACGTCGCCCCCTCGGAATATCGCGCCCTTGCCGAGCGGCTTGTGGCCGCCGTTGCCGCGTCTCCCGATGACGCGGCGCTCGCCGAGACGGCGGGCCAGCAGGCCGAGCTGGCGGCCTGCTACTCCGCCTACGAGGAGCTGATGCGGCGCACCGACCGAATCGACTTCGGGGACCAGGTCGGCCTGGCGCTTCGCCTGCTGCGCGAACATCCGGCCATCCTTGCCGCGGAGCGGCAGCGCTATGGGTACATCCTGGTCGACGAGTTCCAGGACACGAACCACGCGCAGTTCGAGCTGGTCAGGCTGCTGGCCGGATCGCCGACCGCCAACCTGACCGTGGTGGGCGATGACGACCAGAGCATCTATCGCTTCCGCGGCGCGGCCCTCTCCAACATCCTTGGCTTCCGAGAGGCGTTCCCTTCCGCCCCCAGCGTGGTGCTCACCGACAATTTCCGCAGCCGGCAATCGATCCTGGACGCCGCCTACCGGCTCATTCGCCACAACGACCCGGATCGGCTCGAGGCGCGTGAGGGAATCGACAAGCGGCTGGTGGCGCGGGCCCCTGGGCGCCGCAGCGGGGGTGCTGAGTCGAGCATCGAGCTGCTTGCCTTCGACACCGGGTCCGACGAGGCCGATGCCGTAGCCGAGCGGATCGCCGCCTCGCTGCGGGACGGCCGCCGAGCGGGCGATCACGCCATCCTGGTCCGCACCAACCGCGACGCCGACCCGATCCTGCGCTCGTTGAACATGGCGCGCGTGCCGTGGCGCTTCGCCGGGACCGCGGGCCTGTACCGGCAACCGGAGGTTCGTCTGCTGGTCAGCTTCCTGCGGGCGGTCAACGATCCGGAGGACTCGGTCAGCTGTTACGACCTGGCCACGTCGGAGATGTTCGGGCTCGACCCTCGCGACGTGACCCTCGCTCTCAACGCGGCGTCGCGACGGCGCACCAGCCTTGAGACCGCGCTCCGCTCGGCCGCCGCGGATCCCGGACAAGCGCCGTTCGGAAGGAGACCGCTCGAGGTCGTGGCGCGGCTCCTTGCCAGCCTCGACCAGCACCGCGGCATGAGCGCGGAACGCACCACCGGCGAGCTCCTCTACCACTTCATCACCTCATCGGGCTGGCTGGGGCGGCTCGCCGCCGAGGCGCGCCAGGGCGGCGATGAGCGGCTCGCCAACGTGGCGCGCTTCTTCGAGATCGTGCGGCGCCAATCGTCCCTGCTGCGCGACGATCGCCTCCCGTTCCTGGTCGCCCAGCTCGACACGCTGATCGAGGCTGGAGACGACCCGTCGACCGCCGACGTGGCGACGGACGAGGGCGATGCCGTCCACGTGCTGACCTACCATCGGGCCAAGGGGCTCGAATTCCCGACCGTGATCATGCTGGGCCTGGTCGACGACCGCTTCCCGACGAGATCCCGTGGCGACCTGCTCCCGTTTCCGGCCGAGCTGGTGCGCGAGCCGATGCCGGAGGGCGACCATCACCTGGCCGAGGAGCGGCGCCTCTTCTACGTGGGCATGACTCGCGCCAAGGAGGAGCTGGTGCTCACATGGGCGCGCGACTACGGCGGACGCAGCGCGCGGCGCATGAGCCAGTTCGTGCTCGAGGCGCTCGACCTGGCGCCGGCCACGCCGGTCGAATCGCTGCGCCCCTCCGTAGCCGAGCGGCTGGCACGCAACCAGCACCCCGTTGGGCAACCCACCACCACCCCGCGGCCGAGCCTCGGCGACAGGCCGCTGACCCTGAGCTACGGGCAGGTCAGCGATTACCTCGAATGCCCGGCCAAGTACCGGTTCGGCCACCTCATCCGGATCCCGACCCCGGTCTCGCACCAGATGGTCTACGGACGGGCGCTGCATGCGGCCGTGCAGGCGTTCCATCGGCGACAGATGGCCGGCCAGCCGATGTCGGTGGCGGAGCTGCACGCCGAGCTGGATGCCGCCTGGGAATCCACCGGATTCCTGACGCGCGACCACGAAGAGGCGCGCCGGAAGGCCGCGCGGGAGACCCTTGAGCGATTCTGGAATGCCCAACAGGCCGACCCCGCCATCCCGACGGCCGTGGAGCTTGAATTCGCCGTCCCTTTCGGGCGCGACCGCGTGCGTGGCCGCTACGATCGCGTGGACACCGACGGGAGCGGACGAGTCACGATCGTCGACTACAAATCGAGCGACGTGCGGGATCGCGCAACGGCGTCGCGGCGCGCTCGCGAGTCCCTGCAGCTGGCGATCTACGGCTCCGCATGGGAGGCGCAGCACGGGATTCCGCCGGACGACCTCGTGCTCCACTTCCTGGAGTCGGGGATCGAGGGGCACAGTTCACCGAGCCCGAAGCGCCTGGCCGGTGCGGCCGAGCAGGTCGCCACGGCAGCCGATGGGATCCGCGCCGGCAGGTTCGACGCGAACCCGTCTCCAACCCGTTGCGGGTACTGTCCATTCCGTGAGATCTGCCCCGACGCGATCCGATGACCTCCCGATCCCGCATCGCAGTCGCCGCGCTGGTGCTGCTGGCGGTGCTCGGCGGGGTCGTGCTGGTGGCCTTTGCGGGCAACGCGTGTGCCGGAGACCTCCCGGGCCAGCCCTGTCCGAATGCCGGAGCCAATCGGGCCGTGGTGGTCGCCCTCGCCGCGACGACAGCAGGCTTGGCGGTCATGCCGTTTGCCCTGCTCGCGGAGTTCGCGGTGCGGCGGCGGATCATCTATCGCGGGGCCTGGGGGCGCGCGATACGACGAGGCGTGCTGGTGGGGGCCGTGATCGCGGCAATCGCCGGGCTGCGCCTGGGTGGCGCGCTGTCGGTCCCGGTCGCGCTCTTCGCGATCAGCCTGGCCGCGGCGACGGAGTGGATCGCGCTTCGTCGCTTCGACCTCCCCTGAGTCGGGCCGTGGCGTGAGCGCCGACATCTTCGGGTCGCAGCCGGGGGACGAGGACCGGCTGGCCGAGATCTACGACCTCGAGCACGACGAGCTGGTCGAGGATCTCCCCTTCTACCGCGAGCTGAGTCTACGGACCGCCGGCCCCGTGCTCGATCTCGGCTGCGGATCCGGGCGCCTCTTCCGGGCCCTGCTGGATGGCGGAGCCCCTCGCATTCTCGGGATCGATGGGTCGGCAGCGCTGCTGCGACGCGCCGAGGCGCGCATTGCCGGGGATGAAGGGCTCGCCCAGGCGGCCCGGGATGGCCGGCTGTCGGTGATGCGGGGCGACGTGCGCGCCATCTCGACCCTCAACATTCGTGAGCGGTTCGACCTGGCGGTGGCGGTCGGCGTGCTCCCGCACCTCGACGGTCCAGAGGATGCGCTGCGGCTGTTGGGGGGCACCAGATCGGTACTGGCCAAGGGGGGGAGGCTCGTCATCGACGACCTGGGACCGGCGGAGATGCCGGTGCGTGACATGCCGCTATCGGTCGACTGGCGGCGGCAGATTGACGGCCGCGAGGTGGTTCGACGCAGTGAATTGGTGCGGCGAGAGTCGCCCGAAGGGCTCCGCATCGCCTTCTCCACGATCGCGGATGCAGTACAACCCGATGGTACGATAGCGCGGCTTCCGGCAAGCCATCAGCTCTGGTATCCATCTCCTGAGGCGCTTGCCGCGCTGGTCCAGCAGGCCGGGATGGTGGTCGAATTGAGCTACGGCTCACACGATCTCGAGCCGCTGGGACGGGAGAGCGGGCGCCGGATCTATGTCGTCGCGTACGAATTCGCGGCGGCTCCGTCGCACGAGGTGAAGGTTGGCTGAGCAGATCCGGCTACTGGTGATCGAGGACGTTCCGCAGGTGGCGATGCACATGCGGTCGCTCCTGCAGGCCCAGTCGCAGATCAAGATGCTGGACGTGATCACATCCGGAGAGCAGGCACTCTTGGCGGTGACCGAGCTGCGACCGGACGTCCTCATCGTCGACGCGCTGTTGCAGGGCCGCGTCTCCGGCATGCAGGTCGCCGAGCAGGCCCGTCGCACCGAGCCGAACGTGTCGGTCATCGTGCTGACCGTGCCGCAGAACCCCGTCACCGAGGACCCCGCCGCCGGCATCGACGCAGTCCTCAAGATGCCGTTCTCCGGGTTCGACCTGACCACCATGGTCCGCAAGGTGCACGAACAGAGCAACGTCGCCGGCGGCCACAACGCCTCGATGATGATCAGCCTCTTCTCGCCGAAGGGCGGCGTGGGGCGGACGACCCTGGCCTTCAACCTGGCCGTGGCGCTGAGCGCCGACCATCGGGTCTGCCTGATCGACGGTTCGCTGCAGTTCAGCGATATGCGCGGACTGCTGCGTGCGCCGGCGAGTGCGCCCTCGATCATGAACCTGCCGACCGACCGCATCCGGGACACGGACCTGGCCGAGGTAGTGTGGAAGGACCCCTCAGGCATCGACGTTCTGCTGGCGCCGCCGCGGATCGAGATGGCCGAGATGGTGACGGTTCGCGACATCGAGAAGGCGCTCTCGATCATCCGCCAGGTCTACGAGGTGATCATCGTCGACACCCGCGCATCGCTCTCGGACGACGTGCTCGCCTTCCTGGATGCGTCCGACCTGATCCTCGAGGTGCTGGCCTACGACAGCATGGCGATCCGCGCGCTGGCCATGGCCGATGAGGCCTTTGCCACGATCGGGTATGCGCCGAGCAAGATGGAGGCGGTCCTGAACCGATCGGACTCGACCGGCGGCTTCAGCAAGGCCGATGTCGAGGAGGCCCTCAATCGTCAGATCGATCACGAGGTCGTCTCGGACGGCAAGCTGGTGATCGCCGCCAACAACGAGGGCGTCCCCTTCGTGCTCGCCAACCCCGATGCCCAGGTCTCGCAGGGGGTCCGGGCGATGGCCGCCTCGATCGCGGCGCGGCTCCCGGCGCGCGCCGGCGTCCTCGCGCGCCCCTGACCGTCGCGGTGGGGCTGCGAACCGACCCTCGGCCAATCGGTGTCTTCGACTCCGGCGTCGGTGGTTTGACCGTCCTCTCCGAGCTGCGTCGCCGCCTGCCTGCCGAATCGACCGTCTACCTGGGCGATAACGCTCGCGCCCCTTACGGCCCGCGCAGCGCCGACGAGGTGCGCGCCTTCACCCTGGAGTCGGTCGCGTGGCTGCTGGCGCAGAACGTGAAGCTGCTGGTCCTTGCCTGCAACACGGCGACCGCGCAAGCCTTGCCGATGGTGCGCGAACTGGCGGCCGTGCCGGTGCTGGGTGTCGTGCGGCCGGGCGCCCTCTCGGCAGCCGCCTCCACCCGGGTCGGCCACGTGGGCGTCATCGCCACGGCCGGAACGGTCGCTTCGGGCGCGTATCCCACTGCGATCGGGGAGGCTGATCCTGCGCTGATCGTGACCCAGCAGGCCTGCCCCGAGCTGGTGCCGATGGTCGAGGCGGGCCAGCTCCACGGCGCGATCGCCGAAGCCACCGTCAAGGGCTACCTTAGCGAGCTATTTGGCGCGGACCCTCGGATCGATACCCTGCTGCTGGGCTGCACCCACTACCCGCTGCTGCGAGCGGTGATCGAGCAGGTGGCCGGGCCGCAGGTGGCGGTCGTCGATTCGGCGTTCACCACGGCGCTCGCCGCCGAGGACCTGCTCGACGCGCTGGGCGGACGGACGGCACAGGGCGGACCGGGCGTCAACCGGATCGTGACCACCGGCGATGTGGCGACCTTCAGCGCCGTCGCGGGTACGGTCTTCGGCGCTGCCCTTCCCCTGGTTGAGCAGGCGGTGGTGGCTGCCGTCTAGACTCCCCCGCATGGCACGCAGCGCAAGCCGGATCGGGATGGGGATCGTCGTCGGGGGATTGCTGGCGATGGGCGCCACAGCTGTGCAGCGCGAGCTGCTCCGCCGAGCCGGCACGCGACTCATCGACTGGGAGTCGGTTCGGCGCATCGCGCGCCGCCGGCTGGGACCCGAGGGAGCGGGACTGAGCGCGGCAGACCGTTCGGCGGCGGAGGCGTTCTACCGCGCCGAGCTGCTGCGGATCGAGCCGGTCGTGGCGGAGGCGATCGGCGCGGAGCTGCCCCGTGCGCTCGAGACGCCCGCGGTGGTTGATCGCTTCGAGTGGATCGACCTGAACCTGGCGACCTTCGAGCAGCTCTTCGGCCGGGTCGAGCGGATCATCAACGACGCCACCACCGGAGCCGATACCCCCGGTCGTGCCCTGGCGCGGATCCTGAACCGCTCGTTGGGCAACCAGCAGCTGGGGCTGCTGATGGCGTTCCTGGCGCGCAAGGTGCTCGGCCAGTACGAC
>JBDTMU010000077.1:0-6780 GCA_039934115.1 Chloroflexota bacterium
TGCACCGTGCGGACCGTGACGCCCAGCTCCTCCGCCACCTGGCGGGGGGTCAGCGTCTCGTCGGTCATGTCGCGATTGTCGCAGAGGGTGGGCTACTCCTCGCGCCAGGTCGGCGAGCGCTTGTCAAGGAACGCGCCCAGCCCCTCCTGGCCTTCGGCCGTGACTCGCTGCCGGGCGGCCCGCTCGATGGTGAGCGCCAGGGCTTCGCCGCGCGACAGGGCGCGCTGGTCGCGGATCACCGCCTTTGCGTTTCGTGCCGCCTCTGGCCCGGAGGAAAGGATCTCTCCCAGCAGCGCGTCCACCCGGGCATCGAGCGCCGGACGGTCCGGCACAACCTCCGACACCAGGCCGATGCGCAGGGCCAGCAACGATCCGAACCGCTCGCCGGTCAGGAAGAGCGCGCGCGCCGGCCCCTCCCCGATCCGCGGCAGCACGAACGGGCTGATCACGGCCGGCATGAGGCCGAGCTTCACCTCCGTGAAGCCGAAGGTCGTGTCGCTAGTCGCTATGGTGATGTCGGCCACACAGCAGAGCGCCATGCCGCCGCCCAGCGCCGCGCCGTGGACGGTGGCGATCACCGGGACCGGGCACTCGTCGATGGCAACCAGCATCTCCTGCAGGCGACCCGCATCGGCGCTGTTCTCCTCCATTGACAGGCCGATCGAGGCGCGCTGCCACTCGATATCGGCTCCGGCGCAGAAGACCTTGCCCTCGCCTGCCAGCACGACCGCGCGGAGGCTTGCCGGCGGCTCAGTGGCGAGCGCATCGAAGGTGGCGCGCAGCGTGGCGATCAGGTCCGCATTGAAGGCGTTGCGCACCTCGGGTCGGTTGAGGGTCACGCGGGCCACGGCCCGGTCGCGCTCGACCCGCAGGACTTGGCTCACTCGCGGCCCTTGCGGTAGAACGGATCGCTGACAGCACGGACTGACGCGAGGAGCGGCTCCTCCAGCCAGACCACATCGGTTCCGTCCGGC
This sequence comes from Chloroflexota bacterium, assembly GCA_039934115.1. GTDB lineage: Bacteria > Chloroflexota > Limnocylindria > QHBO01 > QHBO01 > CF-167. Next base: position 975 of record JBDTMU010000077.1, read on the forward strand.
ACGTCAACGGTCGCGGAGGCCCCATCCCCGCCGAGCAGGCCGAGCATCAGGTGCCTTGTCCCGTCGCTCTCCGACTCGACCAGCCAGGCGGCTTCGACATCGGTCTGGCGCAGGGCATCGCGCAATGCCGGCTCGAGCGCGATGGCGTGCGTGCCGGCGAGCCGGAGTCGGATCGAGCGGGTGGCCGTCGGAGGCGCGAGCGGTTGGTCGGTCCCGGGCAGCACGCCCGCTGCCAGCGCGGTCAGCTCCTCGGGCTCGAAGCGATAGGGGATGGGGCCGGCCGGATCCATGATCGCCGGCACGCCGGCAGCTGCCATGTTGCCGATCGCGATCCTCGCCGGGAGCGGCAGGCTGGCGGTGCCGCGCGGCGACCAGGCCGAGAGCGCGGCGACCGAGGCAAAGCACACGCTGGTAGCCCGACCATCGGGATCGGCGGCAAGCAGCACGCTGACCTCCACCTCCTCGTCGTCGTTGACGGCCGCGGCCAATGCCGACTTCGCCTCCTCGCCGTGCTCAGGTGGGACCGGCAGGAGCAGGGTTCCGTTCATGAGGGTCCGATAGAACGCGTCGAGCGCGGCCCGTCCATCCTCGCCACTGGCCTCGGCATCGCGCGCCGCCAGCATCGCCTCGAAGATGGCAAGCGAGCTCTCCTCGAGGCCGCCGCTCGGCGTCGAGCGGTCGTGCGAGCCCGGCTCGGGGGTGTCAGGGACCATGTTTGGCAGCCTACCACCGGTGTCGCGGTACGATGCCAGCATGCCGAGCGGCATCGATCATGTCGTCATCGCCGTCGCGGATCCCGATGCCTCGGCCGCCGAGCTGACCGAGACGGCCGGTATTGCCTTCACTGGCGGCGGGCGCCACGAGGGTCTCGGCACCTTCAACCGGATCGCGTTCCTGGGCGACGCCTATCTCGAGCTGATGGGCGTCGACGACGCGGCTGCGGCGCAGGACTGGGCGGTCGGTGCGGCCGCGGTGCGAGCCATCGAAGCGGGCGGTGGCTTCGTGACATACGCCCTCCTGGATGAAGCGATCCGCGTCACGGTGCCGCGCCTGCAGGCGAACGGCAGTCGCATCGGTCCGGTCCAGCAGGGGAGTCGTGAGCGACCCGACGGCGGGCGGGTCGAGTGGCTGACCGCTTCTCCTCCGGAGCTCGGACCCGACCGGCCGCCCTTCCTGATCAAGCACCTCGACGACGGCGAGGAATGGGGGGCCGATGCGCAGGCCGCCCGACGCGCATTCGTGCACCCGCTCGGCTCGCCGGCGGTCCTCGAGCGTCTCGATCTTGCAGCTCCGGATCCCCAGGCCCTCGCGGCGGACTGCCATCGCGACCTGGACCTGGACTTCTGGGAGATCGGCTCGAGTGCGGTCTGCGCGGTGGGTCGGCACGTCATTCGGCTGGTCGCCGCCGAGCCGGAGACGACCATCACCATCGGAGCCGCGATCGCGTCGCCCCGCATCGTTCGCGCCCTGGGCGTGCGCTTCGAAGTTCTGCCCGCGACGCTGCCGCTGGCCCCTCCATCCTGAACACGGCGAAGTGTCTCGCCAAGGCCGATGCCGACAGGCTGGATCCGGCGCTTGCCGCTATCCAATTCATGGCCCGAGTGGGACACTTCGCCGGCGGGTGGAGGGAGCAACAGGCCCGCGGAAAGGCACGGACTCGATGCGCTGGCTCGCGACCCGATGGCGAGCGACCTCGGGCGCGCAGAAAGCGATTGCCGCCGTGGTTCTGCTGCTCGTAGTCGGTGCCGGCGCCGCCTTTGCAGGCCTCGGGCGCGCACCCACCGAGAGTCCGAGCGCACCGCCCTCAGCGCCGCCCGACACCACGGCGCCGACGCTCGCCGAGGTCAATCCGGTCCCCTCCGACGAGCCGGCAACCTTGGCGCTCACCTACACCTTCACCTCTGATGAGGCGGGGACGATCGCGTACCTCGGCGCATGCACCTCGGACTTCACCGCGGCGGAGGCCGGTAACAACACGATCACCTTCAGCTTCCTGCGGCCGGGGCAGTACTCCGGCTGCACGCTCCAGGTCACCGATGCGGCGGGCAACGCATCTGCCCCGCTTACGATCACGGCTTTCACGGTCAATCCGCGCCCACCGTCGATCGCGCGAATCTGGAACGAGGCCCTGCTCAGCGCCATCCGCATCGACCGCGCGCGCCCTCCGGTGCAGGCTCGCAACCTGTTCCACACCTCGGCGGCGATGTACGACATCTGGGCCGCCTACGAGGGTACCGCCGACACCTACCTGTTCGGCCATCCCGGGTGCGAATTTGCTGGCGACCTCCCGCCCGACCGCGAGGCGTCACAGCGGGAGGCGATCAGCTTTGCCATGTATCGGCTCATCAACCACCGGTTCAGCGGCTCGCCCGGCCTTGAGCAGACGACGGCAGCGGTGGACAAGCTGTTGGCGGACCTCGGATATGACGGCACCGATGTCAGCACCGACTACTCCTCCGGCTCGGCTGCGGCGCTCGGCAACTACGTTGCACTGTGCTATGCCAACTACGGCCTGCGCGACGGATCGAACGAGGAGGGCCTCCACGGCAACACGTACTACCAGCCGGTGAATGGGCCGCTCCAGCCGCCCCTGCCCGGCACGCAGGAGCTCGCGGACCTCGATCGCTGGCAGCCACTGGGGCTCGAGGTGTTCGTCGACCAGGCAGGGAACGTCGTCACCGGCGGGGCGCCACCCTTCATCGGCGCGGAGTGGGGGAATGTCACCCCGTTCGCCATGACATCCGATGACATGACGACCTACCACCGCGACAGCAACCGCGACGGAGTAGCCGACGCCTTCAAGGTCTATCACGATCCAGGCAGCCCGCCGAGCCACCTGGGCGACACAGCCGACGAGTTCTGGTGGAACTTCGCCCTGGTCGCCAAATGGTCATCGCAGTTGGATCCGAGCGACGGCGTGACGATCGACGTGTCGCCCGCGACCATCGGCAATGATCCTGGGGCAGAGCGGCCGCTGCCCGAGACGCTGGCCGAATATGAGGCCTTCTACGACTCGGACAACGGCGGTGACCGGAGCCCGGGGCACCCGATCAATCCGAGGACCGGCAAGGCCTACGAGCCGCAGATCGTTGCGCGCGGCGACTACGCTCGCATCCTGGCCGAGTTCTGGGCCGATGGGCCTAACTCCGAGACGCCGCCCGGCCACTGGTTCACGATTCTGAACTACGTGACCGACCAGCTCCCCCCGGACGGGCTGCGGTTCGGCGGGGAAGGCCCGGTGCTGGACGATCTGGCATGGGACGTGAGGTCGTATTTCACCCTCGGTGGGGGGATGCACGACGCGGCGATCGCCGCCTGGGGGGTCAAGGGCTGGTACGACTACGTACGACCGATCACCGCCATTCGCGCCATGCACACGAGCAACATCCCGCTCGAGCCGGGCTACATCGAGCGAGTGCTGGCTGGGGATCCCCTGGCCGCGGACAGCTCCAACATCGGCAAGATCAAGATCCGGGCCTGGCGCGGACCCACCGTCATCAATGACCCCGCCACCGTGACGGCGGGGGTGGACTGGATCCTGGCCGAGAACTGGTGGCCGTACCAGCGCCCGACCTTCGTGACGCCACCGTTCGCCGGCTACGTGTCGGGGCACTCGACCTACTCACGGACCGGTGCGGATATCCTTACGGCGATCACCGGCGACCCCTACTTCCCCGGCGGCCTCGGCGAGTTCGAGACTGAGCAGAACGAATTCCTCGTCTTCGAGGACGGCCCGACGCAGAGCATCACGCTGCAATGGGCGACCTATCGCGACGCGGCCGACCAGTGCAGCCTGTCGCGCATCTGGGGCGGCATCCATCCACCGTTCGATGACATCCCCGGGCGGCGGATCGGGACGGTCGTGGCTGTGGACGCGTTCGGCCTCGCCGAGCGCTATTTCGCCGGGACCGCTCCGCCGCCACGCGCGGCACCCCCTGCGGTGATCGGATTCGCGATCGGCGACCGCCTTCGTGTCAGCACCGACGTGCTGAATTTCCGGGCGGGCGCGAGCACCAAGACCGATATCCTGCGCGGGCTGACGCGAGGCGAGATCGTAACGATCACATCGGATCCGGTCTACGCCGGCGGCTACATCTGGTACGGGGTCGTCGACGCCAACAACCAGAGCGGCTTCGTCGCGATGGGAGCCGACCCCACGCCGTGGCTGGTTCCCGCCGACTGAATCCAGGCGACGGCTCTCACCGCCCTACATCCTAAAGACGCCGAAGCGCGTCTCGCCGATCTCCGTGTTGAGCGCCGAGCTGATCCCCATCGCCAGGATGCGCCGGGTGTCGATCGGGTCGATCACGCCGTCGTCCCACAGTCGCGCGGTCGAGTAGTAGGGCGAGCCCTGGCGCTCGTACTCGGCCAGGATCGGTGCCTCGAAGGCCTCGCGCTGCGCGTCGGTCTCGATCTCGCCACTGACCGTGGACAGCACACGGGCCGCCTGCGCGCCACCCATGACGCTGATCCGCGCGTTGGGCCACATCCAGAGTTGCCGCGGCGAATAGGCGCGTCCCGCCATCCCGTAGTTCCCGGCCCCAAAGCTGCCCCCGATGATCACCGTGAACTTCGGCACGGCGGTGGTGGCCACCGCGGTGACCAGCTTGGCGCCGTCCTTGGCAATCCCACCCGCCTCGTACTCCCGCCCCACCATGAATCCGGTGATGTTCTGCAGGAAGACGAGCGGGATGCGCCGCTGGCTGGCCAGCTCGACGAAATGCGCTCCCTTGAGCGACGAGCTGCTGAACAGGATCCCGTTGTTGGCCAGGATCCCGATCGGGTAGCCCTCCAGCCGCGCAAACCCGCAGACGAGCGTCTCGCCATAGCGCTCCTTGAACTCGTGGAACTCGCTGCCGTCAACGAGGCGGGCGATCACCTCGCGCACGTCATAGCTGAACCTCGGGTCGGTCGGGATGACGCCGTACAGCTCCTCCGGGTTGACCGATGGCGCCGCCGGCTCGCTGCGCTCCCATGGCGGCACTGGCTTGCGCCAGGCCAGCGAGCGGACGATCTCCCTCCCGATCGCCAGCGCATGCTCGTCGTCGAGCGCGAAGTGATCGGCCACACCGCTGGTCACGGTATGGACCTCGGCCCCCCCCAGCTCCTCTGCCGTCACCTCCTCCCCGGTTGCCGCCTTCACCAGCGGCGGGCCGCCCAGGAAGATGGTTCCGGTCCCCTTGACGATGACGGTCTCGTCGGACATGGCCGGCACGTAGGCGCCCCCGGCCGTGGATGAGCCCATCACCAGTGCAATCTGCGGGACGCCGCCCGCAGAGAGCCGGGCCTGGTTGAAGAAGATGCGGCCGAAGTGCTCGCGATCGGGAAAGACCTCGTCCTGCATCGGCAGATACGCTCCGCCGGAGTCGACCAGGTACAGGCACGGCAGCCGGTTCTCGAGGGCAATCTCCTGGGCGCGGAGGTGCTTCTTGACGGTCATCGGGAAGTAGGTGCCGCCCTTCACGGTCGCGTCGTTGGCGACGATGACGCATTCAACTCCCTCGACCAGGCCGATGCCGGTCACCATCCCCGCCGTCGGCGCCTCGCCGTCATACAGGCCATTGGCCGCCAGCGCGGAGAGCTCCAGGAAGGCACTCCCCGGATCGATGAGCCGCTCGATTCGCTCGCGGACCGGCATCTTGCCGCGCTCTTGGTGACGGGCGATCGACCGCTCCTCGCCGGCGGCGCCCCGCTCGCTCACGGCGCGGGTTCGGGCGCGCAGCTCGTCGACCTGCGCGCGCAGCGCGGCCGCATTGGCGGCGAAGGCTTCAGAGGCGGGATCGAGGGCGGAGCGCAGGACGGCCAT
>JBDTMU010000078.1:0-6674 GCA_039934115.1 Chloroflexota bacterium
GCCGCGCCGCGCCCTCGACGGTGGGGCCGACGGCCTCGACCTGCTGCGGCGGCTGATCTTCGCTCTGCCGACGGGCGTCGCTGAGGATGGTGTGGCGTTGCTCGAGATCGGGGAGGGACAGGCGCTGCCGGTCGGCGAGATGCTGGCGGCGCTGCCGGTCCGGTCGACCGTGACCACATTGGTGGACCTCGCCGGAATCGAGCGAGTCGTCCGCGTGGCGTTCGTCTGACCGATGGCGGACCGGCTCGCGGCCGACCCGGCTGGCATCGCACGCGCCGTGGACCTGCTGCGATCGGGGGAGCTGGTCGCCTTTCCAACCGACACGGTGTACGGCATCGGCTGCCGCGCCGGAGACGCCGCGGCGCTGGCGCGAATCTTCGCCGCCAAGCGCCGCGATCCCGAGAAGGCCGTCGCCTGGCTGATTGCGTCTCCGCAAGAGATCACGGCATCCGGGTTTGGCGTTGATGATCGCGCGCTGAAGCTCGCCCAGCGGTTCTGGCCGGGCGCGCTGACCCTGGTGCTGCAAGCGACCGAGGGGGCGGCGACCCAGGCCTTCCGCGTACCGGCGCACGACGTCGCCCTCGCGCTCCTCGCGGCGGCCGGGCCGCTGGCGGTATCGAGTGCGAACCGATCGGGCGAGCCGGAGACGCTTGATGCGGACGACGTGGCGATCGCATTCGCCGATGCGGGGGAGCCATCGGCCATCCTCGACGGAGGACGGGTGCCGGGTGGCGTGGCCTCATCGGTCCTGGACCTGAGCCGCCCCGCTGCTCGCCTGCTGCGCGAGGGTGCCGTGTCCCGCGCCGAGGTCGAGGGAGTGATCGGGCCGATAGACTAGCGACGCCATGCGCGTCGCCATCGGCTCCGACCATGCCGGCTTCGCCCTCAAGGGCGAGCTCTGCAGCCTGCTCGACGAGCTGCGGGTCGAGTACCGCGACTTCGGGACCTTCTCCAGTGACACCGTCGACTACCCCGATTTCGTCGCCCCGGTGGCCAGGGCGGTGTCCCGTGGCGACTACGAGCTGGGGATCGTCATCGGCGGGAGCGGGACGGGCGAGGCGATCGTGGCCAACAAGGTGCGCGGCATCCGCTGCGTCCAGTGCACGAACCCGGTCGTCGCCCGCCTGGCGCGCGAGCACAACGACGCGAACGTCATCGCCTTCGGCGCCCGGATCATCGGCACCGAGGTGGCCAAGGCCTGTCTCCGTGAATTCCTCACGAGCGAATTCGCCGGCGGTCGCCACATCGTCCGCCTGGAGAAGCTGGCGCGCATCGAGGCCGAGGAGGCCGGGCGCTGAGCCTTGCCCTCGACGATCGCGATCGGTCGATCCTGTCGGGCGGCGCCGGCGCCGGTGCTGCCCTGGCGATGCGCCTGGTGGTGCGGGCGGCTGAGGTGCTGGGCGCCGAGCGACTGATCCCGATCACCCGCGCACACGTGGACTCCTGCCTGTACCACGGTGAGGCGACGGTTGACTTCGTTGAGCGCCTGATTGCCGGCGGGGCACAGGTGACCGTCCCCACCACGCTGAACGTCGGCGCCCTCGACCTGCTGCACCCCGAGCTGTGGCGCGGCGATCCGACGCCCGCGAAACGTGGGCGGCTGTTGATGGAGCATTACCGCTCGCTCGGCTGCCAGCCGACCTACACCTGCGCCCCGTACCAGCTGGCCGCCGCGCGGCCGTCCTTCGGCGAGCAGGTGGCGTGGGCGGAGTCGAACGCCATCGTCTTCTGCAACAGCGTGCTGGGCGCGCGCACGGAGCGGTACGGCGACTTCACCGATATCGCCTGCGCGATCACCGGACGGGTTCCGGATGCCGGCCTGCATCGCACCGATGCCCGGCGAGCGGTCCTGGTCCTGAGGCTCGGGCCTGACGTCCCTGTAGCTCTCCTGCAGGATGATTCCCTGTACCCGGTGCTCGGGATCGTCCTCGGCAGGCTGGCCGGGAGCCGGGTGGCGGTCATCTCTGGCCTGCCGCCGGCTGTGTCCGAGGAGCGCCTGAAGGCCATCGGCGCGGCGGCCGCCTCGTCCGGTGCGGTAGCGATGTTCCACGCCGTCGGCTCCACTCCCGAGGCCCCGACCCTGGAGGAGGCGCTCCATGGCAGGGAGCCGGAGGAGGTCGTGCAGATCGACATCGTCGAGCTTCGGGCCGCGCGCGACGAGCTCACCACCGCGCGGGGTGGCGCGCCCACCGGGACCCGGATCGGCAGCGTATCGCTGGGAACCCCACATGCATCGCTGGCGGAGCTGCGCGCCGTGGATCGCGAGCTGGCAGGTGCCAGTCTCGCGCCGGGCGTCGAGCTGCTCGTCTCCACCGCCCGAGCGCTCCTGGCCGATGCCGAGGAGGACGGCCTCGCGGCACGACTGCGCTCGCTGGGCGTGGAGCTGTTGGTGGACACCTGCAGCTACATCGCACCGGTCCTGCGCCCGAGCCCCCTGCCCGCCATGACCGACTCGGGCAAGTGGGCCTTCTACGCGCCGGGCAACATCGGCGTCGAGGTCGTTTTTGGCTCGCTCAGGGAATGCGTCCGCTCCGCCGTGGAGGGCCGGGTGTGGCGGGACTCGGACCTTTGGGGCACGGCATGAAGGGCAGGATCCTGGCCGGTGGCATCGCAGACGGGGTGGCGCTCGTGCTCGATGAGCCGCTCTCGCTGTGGGGCGGGGTCGACCCGGCCACCGGCGTGATCATCGATGCCAGGCACCCGCAGCGCGGGATATCGGTCGAGGGCCGTGTGCTGGTGATGCGGGCGGTGCGCGGCTCCTCGTCCTCATCATCGGTCCTGGCCGAGTCGGTCAGGGCCGGCTCCGCCCCTGCGGCGATCCTGCTCGGGGAGCCGGACCTGATCCTGGCCGTCGGCGCGGCGGTCGCGGATGAGCTCTACGGCATTCGCGTCCCGGTCCTGCATCTCGGCTCAGGCGAGCTGGACGCCATTGCGGACGGTGCCCTCGTGTCCGTCCGCGAGGGTGGCGAGGTCACGCTTCGCTGACGCGCTATCCTCCCGGGCCATGGCGCAGGAACTCGAGATCACTCCCTTCACCGCCGACCACCTCGAGGCGGCGGCGGCCCTCCTTGCACTACGGCAGGCGGGGCTGCGAGCACTTCGCCCGGAGTTGTCGGCGGCCTTCACCGATGGTGCCGGCTGCCGTCCGCTGCTGGCCGCGCTCCACGAGCGCGAGGGCTCGCACGGTGTGGTGGCGACGCGCGGAGAGGACATGACGGCGTTCCTCATCGGCTTTCCGCGCCATGAGCCGATCTGGGGCCGAGCCTGCTGGAGCCCGATCGAGGGCCAGGCCTACGATGCCGCGGTCGGTCCCGACATCATGCGTGACGTCTATGCCAGCTGGAGCCGGCACTTCGTCGACCGTGGCTTCTTCCGCCAGTACGTCCATGCGCCGGCCGACGATCCGGGGCTGTTGGATACCTGGTTCACCACCGGTTTCGGCAAGATGCAGGCTCACGCCATGCGGGACCTGGATCTCGAGCCGCCAGCGGACAGCTCGTTCAGCGTGCGTCGGGTGAGGCCGGACGACCTCGACCTCATCGAGCCGCTGCTGGCTTTGATCTCTACCGGGCTCGCAAAGTCGCCGGCCTACGTGATCACGCTGCCGGAGCGCTTCGCCGATTTTCGCCGCGACTACGCCGAGGAGCTGGCCAACCCTCTGTCGCACTACTGGGTGGCGGTTGAGGATCGGCGAGCGATCGGCCTTGCCGGGTTCGATCCGCCGGATCTGAGTGTGATGGTCCCTGAAGGCGCTTTGTATCTGTCCGATGCCAAGACGGACCCGGAGGCACGCGGCCGCGGCGTGGCCCGGGCCCTGCTGGCCGCCGCCTTCGCCGAGGCACGCGCGGCGGGAGCGCACGACTGCATCACCGACTGGCGGACCGCCTCGCTGCCGGCGCATCGCACCTGGACCGCGCTCGGCTTCAAGCCGACGGACTTCCGCCTGCACCGACACATCGACGAGCGGATCGCCTGGGCCGGCGGGTTGCCCGGCTAGACTGGCCGTCCACCACACCCGCCGCGACGAGGCAGACCGATGGATCCCTGGGCCCCACTCGAGATCGAAGATCCGGAGATCTACCGCGTAGTTCGCGCGGAGGAGGAGCGGACGCGGTCGAACCTGGAGCTGATCGCGTCGGAGAGCTATCCGTCCCTCGCGGTGCTCCAGGCGACCGGCTCGATCCTTACCGGCAAGTACGCGGAGGGCTACCCCGGGCGCCGCTACTACGGGGGCTGTGAGGTGGTCGACCAGGGCGAGGACCTGGCGCGGGACCGCGCCAGGCAGCTCTTCGGGGCCGAGCACGTCAACGTGCAGCCCCATGCCGGCGCCCAGGCCAACATGGCGGTCTACCACGCGCTGCTGGAGCGGGGCGACACGGTACTTGGCCTGGCGCTCGACCAGGGCGGCCACCTGACCCATGGGTCGCCGGTGAACTTCAGCGGCCAGTACTACAACTTCATCGCCTATCACGTCGACCGGGAGACGCACCTGATCGACATGGACGAGGTCCGGGCCCTGGCGCGGGAGCACCGGCCAAAGATGATCGTCACCGGTGCGACCGCATACCCGCGCTTCTGGGATTTCGCCGCGTTCCGGGCCATCGCGGACGAGGTCGGCGCCTACCTGATGACGGACATGGCGCATTTCGCCGGCCTGGTGGCGGCCGATGTGCACCCGAGCCCGGTGCCGCATGCCCACGTCGTGACCACGACCACCCACAAGACGCTGCGCGGGCCGCGCGGCGGGATGATCCTGTGCCACGAGGACCTGGCCAAGGCGATCGACAAGGCTGTCTTCCCGGCCCTCCAGGGCGGGCCGCTGGAGCACGTGATCGCGGCCAAGGCGGTCGCCTTCAAACAGGCGATGAGCCCCGAGTTCCGGCGCGACATGGAGCAGACCGTGGCAAACGCTCGAGGGCTCGCCGCCGGCCTCGTCAGCGCCGGCGCCGCGGTCATTACCGGTGGGACCGATAACCACCTGATGCTGGTCGACGTCCGGCCGCTCGGCGTGACCGGCAAGGAGGCTGATCTGGCGCTCGGCGAGGTACGCATCACCGTCAACCGCAACACGATCCCGTACGACCCCAACCCGCCGATGGTCGCGAGCGGGATTCGGGTCGGGACGCCGGCCGTCACCGGTCGCGGGATGAAGGAGGCGGAGATGAGCCTGGTGGCCCAGCTGATCGTGGACGGCATCGCGGCTCGCGGCAATGACCAAGCGCAGGCTGCAATCCGCGACCGCGTGGCGCAGATCGTCGATCGCTTCCCGGTTCCCGGCCTGCCTGAGACCCTTGTCGCTGGACAGGCGACTGCCTAGGGGCGGCGTCGCCGGCTCGATCGTGCTCGGCTATACTCGCGCCGTCCGACCGCTCTGAGTCGAACTGAAGATGACACAGCTGACCCCGACCGGGCTCGTCAAGATCATGGGCCTGGTGACCCTGATCATGGTGATCCCAATCGTCGGAGGCTCGGTCGCCGGGCTCGTCCTTGATGGGGCATTCGGCACCTCGCCGCTGTTGGTCCTCATCGGTCTGGCGGTTGGAAGCCTGATCGCGGCAATCGGTATCTGGCTCCTCATCCGCGCCGGAGCGCGTCGGGGCTATGGGGCCTGACCAGGGCAAGGACCAGCGTCCGCCAACCGCCAATTGGGCGGTCGCCTTCGACCTGGGCCTGCGATTGGGGATCTCAGTGATCCTCGGCGTCGGGGGCGGCCTGCTGGTGGACAGCTGGCTGCATACGAGTCCGATCTTCACGCTGATCGGGATGGTGCTGGGGATCGGAGCCGCCATGTACACGATTTGGGACGTTGCGCGACAGAGCATGAGGAGATAGGCGCGAAGTGGTACACGTCGAGATCGCGGCCGAGAAGCTCTTCGCGATCGGGCCGCTGATCGTCACCAACTCGATGGTCGGGGCCGTACTTGCCTCGGTCGTGCTACTGCTCGTTGCCCGCTGGTTCACGCGCCGCTCCGGGATCGTGCCGAGCCGCGGGCAGAGCGTCATCGAGCTGCCGATCGAGTTCCTGGCGGGCGTCGTGCGCGGCACTGGCGGTAAGCGCTGGCGCCAGTTCGCTCCGCTCATCCTCGCCATCTTCCTGTTCGTGCTCACGGCCAACTGGCTGAGCCTGCTGCCGGGGGTCGGGACCATCGGTCTGGCAGAGCACGCGACCGATGGCAAGCCGATCATCGTCCCGTTTGTCCGCGCCGGGGCCGCCGACCTCAACTTCACGCTGGGCCTGGCGCTCATCTCCTTCGTCACATTCATCGCCTTCGGGCTGCGTGCGAACGGCGCGCGGGGTTACCTCAAGGAGTTGCTGATCGCAGAGCCGGCATACATGACGCCGCTCCTCACCCCGATCCACCTGATCAGCGAGCTGTCGCGGGTGATCAGCCTCTCGATGCGGCTCTTCGGCAATGTCTTCGCGGGCGAGGTGCTGCTGGCCACCATGCTGGCACTGACAACTGCAACGCTCTTCACATTGCCGCTGGCGTTCGTCGTGCCGGGGGTCTTCATCGGCCTGGAGCTGCTCTTCGGGTTGGTGCAGGCGCTCGTCTTTGCGCTCCTGTCGATGACCTACATCACGCTGGCGATCGCTGAGCACCGCCAGCACGGCTCAGCTGATGACCATTCGGGCGAGGCGCCCGAGCAAGGCACCGCTCCGGCACACGGCGCGG
>JBDTMU010000079.1:0-6643 GCA_039934115.1 Chloroflexota bacterium
CGATCCGGATCGAGCGGCTGACCACGATTCCGCCCAGGCTGATGACCGCCACCTCAGTGGTGCCGCCGCCGATGTCCACGATCAGCGACCCGGTCGGCTCACTCACCGGAAGCCCGGCGCCGATCGCGGCCGCCATCGGCTCCTCGATCAGGCGCGCCCAGCGCGCGCCGGCGTTGAGGGTCGCGTCGCGCACGGCACGTTTCTCGACCTCGGTCACGCCCGACGGGATGCCGACCAGGACACGTGGTCGCGGGATGCGAGCGTATCGGTCGTGCACCTTCTGGATGAAGTAGCGGATCATCTGCTCGGTGACGTCGAAGTCGCTGATGACGCCGTCGCGCAGCGGGCGGATGGCGACGATGTTGGCTGGGGTGCGACCCACCATCCGCTTCGCCTCGGCACCGATCGCCAGCACGCGCCGGGTGCGGGTATCCATGGCAACGACACTCGGCTCGGAGATCACGATCCCGCGATGGCGCACCGTGACGAGCGTGTTGGCCGTGCCGAGGTCGATCCCGACGTCGTGCGAGAGGAGCCCGAGCAGGCCGTCGAAGATGCCCAAGGTGCCTCCAGCTGGGACGGTGTGTGACGAGCCGAGGGGACTCCAGCTGGGCGGCTGGGGATGGAGCCAAGTGTGACGGATCGGCCGGCCGCGGGCAATGCGAAGTCGCCCTCGGCGATGAGTTCGCTATGGTGACGAGCAATGGCTGACGAGCACGGGGCGGCACGACCCTGGCAGGTCCTCGGAGCGCACCTTCGCAAGGTCGAAGGGACCGATGGGGTGGCGTTCTCGGTATGGGCGCCCAATGCACGGCGGGTGAGCGTGACCGGCGCCTTCTGCAACTGGCACGACGATGCCGTGCCCATGACCATGAACGCCACCACGGGCATCTGGGAGACCTTCGTCCCTGGCGTGAAGGCGGGCGAGCGCTACCGGTACGTGGTGCGTGGCGCGGATGGACGAACCAGGCACAAGTCCGACCCGTACGGGCAGTCCATGGACGTGCCGCCCGGCAGCGCCACCCACGTGCCGGCACCATCGGCCCATGCCTGGTCCGACGACGCGTGGCTGGCGCAACGACCATTGCGCGACCTGCAGCACGCCCCGATGCGGATCTACGAGGTCCACCTGGGCTCGTGGCGGCGCGGACCGCGCGGCAGGTTCCTGACCTACGCCGAGCTGGGGCCGCTCCTGGCCGAGCACTGCACCCGGCACGGCTTCACCCACATCGAGCTGCTCCCCGTCGCGGAGCACCCGTTCTATGCGTCGTGGGGCTACCAGGTGACGGCCTTCCACGCCCCGACCGCTCGCTATGGGACGCCGGACCAGCTGCGGGGGATGGTCGACCAGCTGCATCGGTCCGGAATCGGCGTGATCCTCGACTGGGTGCCGGCGCACTTCGCACGCGATGCGTATGGGCTCATCCGCTTCGACGGGACTCACCTCTACGAGGATCCCGACCCGCAGCGACGGGAACACCCCGAATGGGGCAGCCTCGTTTTCAACTTCGGCCGGGCAGAGATCCGCGACTTCCTGATCGGCAATGCTCGCTACTGGCTCGAGGAGTTCCACGCCGACGGGCTGCGGGTCGACGCCGTCGCCTCGATGCTGTACCTCGACTATGCGCGCAAGCGCGGCCAGTGGACGCCGAATGTCCAGGGTGGCAACCACAACCTCGAGGCGATCGCCTTCCTGCGCGAGCTGAACACGCGCTGTCGCATCGGGCTTCCCGGCGTGATCACCATCGCCGAGGAGTCGACCGATTTCGCTGGCGTCAGCCGCCCGGTGGCCGACGGTGGCCTCGGCTTCGACTTGAAGTGGGACCTCGGCTGGATGCACGACACGCTGGTCTATTTCCACAAGCGACCCGACAGGCGGCGGCAACATCGTCGCGAGATCACCTTCCGCGGGTTCTACCTGGACAACGAGCGATGGGTCCTGCCCCTCTCGCACGACGAAGTCGTCCACGGCAAGGGCACGTTGCTTGGAAAGATGCCCGGCAAGGGTGAACAGCAGTTTGCGAGTCTGCGGTCACTCGTCGCCAACCAGCTCGGCCAACCGGGTAAGAAGCTGCTTTTCATGGGCACCGAGCTGGCACCGGCAAGCGAGTGGAACCACGATCGCGCGCTGCCGTGGAAGGAGGCTCAGAGCGATCCCGCGCGGCAGGCCTTCGGGCGGCTGCTCGACGACCTCGCTGCGCTGTATCACTCGTCACCCTCGCTGTGGGCCGGTGACGCTGACCCTGCGGGGTTCGCCTGGATCGACGGCGAGGGGACGGCCGATGCCTCGGTCGTGGCCTGGGTGCGTCGTGGGGCACTCCCGGGGATGCCCGAGGAGATGACGGTCGTGGTGCAGAACGGCGCGGCCACTGCTCGCGACGGATACCTTCTGGGGCTTCCCCTGCCCGGCCGGTGGGACGAGGTGCTCAACACCGACTCCGAGCACTACGGCGGCACCAACGTGGGGAACGGCGGAGCGGTGGTGGCTGAGGCCCGACCCTGGGGCGGCCACCCGGCGTCGGCCGTGGTCACCCTGCCCCCGCGAGGGGTCCTCTTCCTGCGACCCGCCGCTGCCTAGCCGGCAGAAACAGAAGGCAGCCCAAGCAGGGCCACGCTTCGACCGCGCAGCTCGAAGGTGGCGTCGTCTGGCGGCATGGGGCGTCCGGCGAGCATCAGCGGCTCGGGATCCGCGGGGTCGAGGTGCAGGATCCAGCGCCGAGGGTGGTCGGCGGGGAGGTGGACGACAGCCGTGACATCGGTCGGGTTCAGCGCCAGCAGCAGCGCGTCATCCGGCCCCTCGCGCGGGCCTGATGGGAGGATCAGCATGGTCAGCGGTGCGGTGTCGACCACCGACGCGGTCCCGTGCCGCAGGAGCGGGTGAGCCGCCCGCAGTGAGAGGAGCGACTGCACGAACGGGAGCAGGGCCGCGTCGCGGGGCAGCGGCGACCAGTCGAGCCAGCTGACCTCGTTGTCCTGGCTGTAGGCGTTGTTGTTGCCGAGCTGCGTCCGGCCCAGCTCGTCGCCGGAGAGGAGCATGGCGGGGCCATGCGAGCAGAGCAGCGTGGCGAGGAGAGCCCGCCGCTGGCGATCGCGCTGCGCGAGGATCTCTAGGTCATCCGTATCCCCCTCGACTCCGAAGTTCAGCGAGTCGTTGGTGGCCTCGCCGTCCTCGTTGCCCTCGCCATTCGCCTTGTTGTGCTTTTCGGCGTAGCTGACCAGGTCACGCAGCGTGAAGCCATCGTGCGAGGTCACGAAGTTCAGCGATGCCGACGGACCGCGCCCACCAGTCGGGAACAGGTCGGGCGAGCCGCCGATGCGCAGCGCCAGGTCCCCGGCCTGCTGGTCGACGCCGGCCCAGAAGCGCCGGACGGCGTCGCGGTACTTCCCGTTCCACTCGCTCCAGCGGGCAGGAAACTCCCCCAGCCGGTAGCCGCGCCTGCCGAGGTCCCATGGCTCCGCGATCAGCTTGAGGCCCGCCAGCCGCGCGTCGGACTGGATCGCGGCAAAGAGCGGGGCCTTTGCCGAGAACCCTGCCGAGGTGCGACCCAGGACGGTGGCGAGGTCGAAGCGGAAGCCATCGGCGCCGTATTCGGCTGCGAAGGTGTGCAGGCTGTCGAGGACGAGGCGCACCACCGCCGGATGCGTGGCGTCCAGCGTGTTGCCGGTGCCCGAATCGTTCCGATACTTGCTCCGATTCGCCGGGTCGAGTCGGTAGTAGGCGGCGTTGTCGATGCCGCGGAAGGAGACGGTCGGGCCAAGCTCGTTCCCTTCGCCGGTGTGGTTGTAGACCACGTCGAGCAGCACCTCGATCCCGGCGGCATGCATGGTCCGGATCGCCTCGCGCAGCTCCCCTCGCGGGTCGGAGGTCGCGGCCAGGCGAGGATCTGGAGCCAGGAAGGCGATGGTGTTGTAGCCCCAGTAATCGATCTGCCCGCGCTCGAGCACGAAGTCCGGTGTGAGCTGCTGCTGCACCGGCAGCAGCTCGACCGCGGTGATCCCCAGGCCGCGGAGGTGCGCGATCGCTGCGGGGTGAGCCAGGCCGGCGTACGTCCCCCGCAGCTCCTCGGGGATGTCCGGATGGCGGCGCGTGAAGCTCTTGACGTGGAGCTCGTAGATGACCGAGTCGAGCACCGGGGTGCGGGGACGCTCCCCCTCGTCGATAGCCGGCAACGCACGCGCGACGATGCCCTTGGGGCTGAACGGTGCGGAGTCCCGATCGTCGGACGCTCGGTGGCTGAAATGCTCGTCGCGAAGGGTGATTGGTCCCTCGACCAGGCGCGCATACGGGTCCAGCAGCAGCTTCGCCGGGTTGAAGCGCTGGCCCTGTCTCGGCTCGAACGGTCCGTGCACCCGGTAGCCGTAATGCTGGCCCTCACCGACGTCCGCAACGTGCACCGCCCACACCCGGTCCGGGCCGCGGGCCAACGGGATGCGTCGCTCGGCCCCGTCCCCCTCAAAGAGGGACAGCTCGACCGCCTCGCCATGCTCGCTCCACAGGCGAAACGTCGTGCCGCGCTCGTCCAGGACCGCGCCGAGTGGCGCGGCGAGGTCGGCCCTCACCTGGCCGGTCAGCCGGCGACCGGACGAATGCTGAAGACCCGATACGGGAGGCGAGCCGGGTTGAGCTCGACCGGGATCTCCGGGCCACGCAGCCGTCGAGAGCGCCCCGTCAAGAGGTCGACCATCAGGTAGGGCTCCTCCCAGCCGATCCCGATCGCGGGCAGATCAGGGCGCAGGATCGCGCTCTCCGGGCTGCCGGGATCGCAGTTCACCGCGACGTAGACCGGGTCGCGCCACAGGCTGGGGAGCCCGGTGAGTTGGTCGATCTCGCCGGCGGGCAGCGCCTTGCGATAGAAGAGCGACCGTTCGCCGCTCACCTGCTCGAAGCGGAGATTGTCATTCAGCCTCAATGCCGGCCAATCGCGACGCAATCGGTTCAGCCCGGAGACCAGTGCCTTGATGCTGCCCCGCGCGTCCCAGTCCCGCGCCCGGATCTCGTACTTCTCGCTGCGCGCGTACTCCTCCCGGTCATCGAGACGCCCCTGCTCGCACAGCTCGAAGCCCGAGTAGATCCCCCACGACGGGGCGAGCGTCGCGGCCAGGACCGCCCGGATCGCGAAGGCGGAGCGGCCGTGATCGAGATGGTGCGGGAAGATGTCGGGAGTGTTGGGCCACAGGTTGCCGCGGAAGTACTCGCGCATCGGGCCGGCCGTCAGCTCGGTCAGGTACTCGCGCAGCTCCTCGGGTGAATCGCGCCAGGTGAAGTACGTGTAGCTCTGGCTGAACCCCGCCTTCGCCAGGGCACGCATCATTTTCGGGACGGTGAACGCCTCCGCCAGGAAGATCACCCCAGGATCGAGGGCCTGCACCTCGGCGATCAGCCACCGCCAGAATGCCACCGGCTTGGTGTGGGGGTTGTCGACGCGGAAGATGCGAATGCCGCGCTCGACCCAGGTCAGGACAACCTGGAGCCAGGCGCGCCACAGCGCCTCGCGCTCCGCGGCGTCGGTGCTCGAGAAGTCGAACGGGTAGATGTCTTCGTAGCGCTTCGGCGGATTCTCCGCGTACTTGATGGTGCCGTCCGGTGCTTGCCTGAACCACTCCGGATGGCTCTTCACCCACGGATGGTCGGGCGACGCCTGCAGAGCAAGGTCCAGCGCGACCTCGAGCCCGTTGGCCTCGGCCCTCGTTCGGAAATGATCGAGCGCATCGATGCCACCCAGCTCGGGGGCAACCTCGGTGTGGCCGCCGCCATCGCGTCCGATCGCCCACGGTGAGCCGGGATCGCCGCGCCGCGCTCGCACGGCGTTCTCGCGCCCCTTCCGATTCGTGCGGCCGATCGGGTGGATGGGCGGCAGGTAGACGACGTCGAAGCCCATCGCCGCGATCTGGGGGAGACGCCATTCCGCCTCGCGCAGGGTCGTCGGCACCGGACGGGCGGGATCGCGGCCCTGGGATCGCGGAAACAGCTCGTACCAGGCCGAGCAACGCGCCAGCTCCCGATCCACGACGAGCGGCAGCTCCAGCCGATACCTCGTCGCCGCGCCGCGATCGGGGTGTCGCCGAGCCGCTGCCACAACCCGTTCGTCCATGAGGGCAGCCACACGAGATCGGTCCGTGCGAGCACGACTCTCTCGCGCCAATGCCGTCGCGATCAGGCGCGCGTCCGCTCCGCGCGCGCGCATCTGCGTCGCCTCAAGCAGCACTCGCCCCTCGGCCAGATCCGTGGCAACCGGCTGGCCGGCGTCGAGCTTCTTGGTCAATGCGTCGCGCCATGAGCCGATGGCATCTCGCCAGGCCTCGATCGTGTAGCGATGCCTCGCGTTGTGGCGAAGACGAGCGGTGCCGCTCCATCGGTCATTGGAGACGAGGCGCATGGCGGTCTCGGTCCAGCGCGGTTCATCCTCGCGTCGCACGAGGAGCGCCGCGTCGAGGAGGTCGTGTCCGTCCGCGTAGATATCTGCAGTGACACGCAGTTCGTCTCCGACCACTCGCTTGACCGCGGCCTCGCCGCAGTCGACCTCCGGGTCGACGGCCTCGATCACGATCGACCGGCGCGTCCCGATGGCGGCAGGCCCCGGCTCGAGGGCGGCATGGGCGGCTGCGGCGGCGCGCGTGAGGGCAGCTCGGGTCGTCGTCATCG
>JBDTMU010000080.1:0-6628 GCA_039934115.1 Chloroflexota bacterium
TGCCGAGGCACCGCGGCCACTCGCTGGCGCCCGAGCATCTTGGCGAGCGAGGAGCCGCCGCAGCCCTGGTCACCGCGGTCGGCGGCACCGCGACCTTCATCGCCGCCCTGGCCATGACGGTGAGCGGCCTGACCCTCCCAAGCCGGTGGGCCGGCGCCGATCCACCGCCCAATGTCGGCCAGTTGGGGTTGGGCCAGGTGGTGGGTGGCCTCGGGCTGCTGGTCCTCGGCATCCTCATGGTGGGAAGCTCCCTCGCGCTCCTCGCTGGGCTCCCGCGCAGCAGGCCATTCGCCGTGGCCATCTCGGCGATCAGTGCGTTGCTCGCTCTCGTCGGATTCGTGCTCCTGCTGGCCCCCACCCGGCGCGATGTGGTGCTCCTCTCCGCCCTGGGGGTGACGGTCGTGGCTTTCGGGGGCGCGGCCGTGATCCTGGCACGGCTGCGGCGCTAGCTCCTGCGCTGGCGCGAATGCGGCGCCCATCCCGGCTGGCCTGGGCGATCCTGCTTCTCGGCGGCGTCGTCCTGATTCTGGGCGGGGCCGCCTCGGTCGCGATCGGGCTCGTGAATCCCGGCCTGATCAGCTCCCAGCTGCCCCCGGACGCGGAAATCGACGCTCCGGCCGTTGGTGGGGCCGCCGTCGCACTGGGGATTGCGACCGCCCTGCTCGGCGTCATTCACGTGGCGACCGCGCTCGCGCTGCGCCTGGGGATCGGCATCGCCGCGACAGGTGCGGTCGTCCTGGCGTCGACGATGGCGGTCCTCTCCCTTGGATTCGCGATCGCGGCAGTCGTGAGCATCGCGTCGGGAGCCGCCCCGGCGATCTACATGGTGCCCGCCTCGGTGGGCCTGGGCGTCGCCGTGATCGGCTACGCGGTCGTCGCGGTGGTCGTCATCGGTGCTCGCACGGAGCCGATCTGAGGCCGGAAAGCGCCCCTGCTATACTCCGCCACCGTCGCTCCCGCGGGCCCGTGGTGTAGCGGCCCAACATGCCAGCCTGTCACGCTGGAGATCGCCGGTTCGAATCCGGTCGGGCCCGCCACCCGCGATGTCCGGAGAAGAGTTCCTGACTACGCCGTGCCAGCGCTTGCGATGGCGACGCAGCACCGCTCCGGCGGCGGGACCGTCCTAGCCGCGACCCGTCGAGCGCCGAGCCCGCTGATCAATCCCTCGATGAGCGCCAGGTTCATGCCGCAGATGAGCGGCCGATGCTCGTCGACGAGTCTCTGAAACGGGCAATTCTCGAGGCGGATCTCGCCTGACCGCACTTTGGGTTGATAGTCACGCTCGGCCAGCGTCGCCAACAGAACCTCCTGTAACCGGGTCGGACTCGGCCGCTTTCCCGCTTGCGGACGAGCCGCGGAGCC
This sequence comes from Chloroflexota bacterium, assembly GCA_039934115.1. GTDB lineage: Bacteria > Chloroflexota > Limnocylindria > QHBO01 > QHBO01 > CF-167. The sequence goes on from JBDTMU010000080.1 coordinate 1,363, forward strand.
GATGTCTTTGCCCATCTCGCGAGCCGCAGCGCTGAGCGCATCCGGCGGGAGTTGCTTCTCCGATTGCTCGATCGTCCTGGCGAAGAGCGCGGCCGCGGTCTCGTATCGGCGTCCCGGGAGCGACACGGACACGTCGCGCGTCGCCGGCCGATACAGCTTGGACGGGCGCCCGGCACCGGGTCCGCAGCGACCGGACAGGCGGCGGTATTCCACGGCCAACAGGTCTGCCCCGGCGAGCCGATCGAGGTGGAACGCCGCCAGGGCACGCGTTATCCCAAGCGCGCCGGCCGCCTCGTGGCGGCTGACTGCCCGGCCGGCGTTGACGACCCATTCGTACAGGGCGCCGCGGACCGGCTCAGCGAGCAGGGACACCGCCTCGACATCCGCTCGGGTGTTCGGCATGGTGCGCCCCATCCTAAAGCAAGCATGCGTTTGCCAAAGGTTGACGCCATCCTGTCCCGGGGGTGTAATACTAACTGGTGCTATCGTTAGAAGCGGGCAAAGATCGAAGGGTGAGGTACCGAATGATGGCCGAGGAAAGCCTGTATGAGCGACTCGGTGGCGTGTTCGCCATCGCCGCGGTCGTGGACCACTTCAGTGATGCGGTGGTGCAGAACCCGATCGTTGGCCAGGGATCGAAGAATCCCGCCCTAAGGGAGTGGCACACCAACAACCTTGGCCGGCTCCCCGGCCTGAAATTCATGCGCACCTTCTGGGTCTGCGACGTTGCCGGTGGACCGCAGAAATTCGATGGCACGCGACCTGGCAGCACCCAGCTTGGCCTCGAGGAGGCGCATCGGAACCTTCGGATCTCGCCCGACGAGTTCGATGAGGTTGCTGCAGAACTGGGTCGCACCCTCGACTCCGTTGGTGTGCCCGAGCGAGAGAAGGGCGAGGTCCTGGCGGCGTTCGCGGCGCACAAGGGAGAGGTAACAGAGGGCTATCTGGCCGCAGCTGAGCCGGGGCGTTGAGGCGATCTGGCAGGAGGCACCTGGCGGAGCCTGCCTAGGCTTTCCCGCGCGCAGCCCCCGATTTCTCCGCCCCGAGGTCGGCCAGGTGCATCTCGTGGTGAGCCAGGATGACATCCACCGCCTCGTCGACGTCATCGGTGACCGTGAAGAGGGTCAGGTCCTCCGGGCTGATCTTGTGCTCGTCGAGCGGGGTCGCCTTGAGCCAGTCGAGCAGCCCGCTCCAGTAGGTGGTCCCGAACAGCACCACCGGGAAGTGCTGGACCTTGCCAGTCTGAATGAGGGTCAGCGACTCGAACAGCTCGTCCAGGGTCCCGAAGCCGCCTGGGAAGATGCAGAACGCCTCCGCGTACTTGACGAACATCGTCTTGCGCACGAAGAAGTAGCGGAATTCCATCCCGAGCGTCACGAACTCGTTCAGCCCCTGCTCGAACGGCAGCTCGATGTTGCAGCCGACCGATACGCCACCGGCCTCGCGAGCTCCCCGGTTGGCGGCCTCCATGATCCCGGGACCGCCTCCGGTGATGATCGCGTAGCCGTGCTTGGCCAGCTTGCGCGAGAGGGATCGCGCCATGCGGTACGACGGATCCCCGCGCCCGATCCGGGCGGAGCCGAATACGCTCACCGCAGGACCGACGCCGGCGAGGGCGTCGAAGCCCTCCACGAATTCACCCATGATGCGGAGCGCACGCCAGGTATCGGTCTTCAGGAATGATGCGTCGGCGCCTCCCTGCTCCAGGAGCTGCTGGTCCTCGGTGGGCCGCTTTTCGGCGCCGCGCATGACCACTGCCCCGCTGCGGTGCGCCTGGTTGCGCTTGGTTGCCATGACCATCTCCTGCTCGACACGCCTAAAGTCCGATGGTAGGGTGAGCCGTCGATTCATGCGGGTCGCGACCGTGCCAATCGCGGCAAGTGCGTCAGCCCTCACCTTGGCTTTCGCCTCGGCGGGACCCGAACCCAACCCGCTAGCGCGAGGATTCTATTGCCGGACCTCTTGGCCCGCGTCGCAGTGCGAATCATCGTCTTTGCGCTGGTCATCGGCCTCATGGCTCCGCTCAGCGCCCGATCGGCGACCTCTGCCTCGGCGGAATCGCTGCGACTGCTCGCCGTCGCGGATCAGCCGTTCAGCCTGGCCGGCCGCTCGTCGGTGGATGGTCGCAACCGATCCGCCTCACTTTCGCTCTCAGGCGTGAGCCAGCCGATCGGCACCGAGGACCTGGGCCTCAACGCAGCGCCGGCCACGCCCCCGACGGCAGCGATGGAGGCAACTCTCTACTCCCTTACGGTCAAGAAGGTCGCGCCGAAGTCGGTTGCTGCGCCGGTGAGCGGCGACACGATCTCCGGCAAGGCAACCTGGTACTGCTGCTCCGCGGGCTGGCGCGGCCAGGCCGTGGTGGCGCTGCCCGGGGCACTCGGCGGCCATTACGACGCCCCTCCCGCCGCACGATTCGTGACGGTCTGCGCCGATCGCTGCGCAGTGCTGCCGGTGGCGGACTACTGCGGCTGCCTGTGGGGCACGGCGAGCCAGAAGGTCGCCGACCTCTCGCCTGAGGCCTGGGCAGCCATCAGCGACAGGAGCCTCTCGAGCGGAGTGATCACCGTCACCGTTCACCTCGGCGGCTGAGGTCTTTCGCCTCAGCGCCACCGTGGGCTGGTAGCATCCCGCGATGCTGCGGCCCCTTGGCATCGGGCACGTCGTGCTCAAGGTGCGCGACCTGGACCGATCCCTCGCGTTCTACCGGGATCTGCTCGGCTTCAAGGTGGTCAGCGAGCTGAGCAACGTGATGATCTTCCTGGCCGCCGATGGGCAGAACCACCACGATCTCGCCCTGCTTCGGGTTGGGCAACAGGCGGCGTCGCCGGTTCCCACGGCAGTCGGCCTCTACCACGTCGCGATTCAGCTCGCGGACTGGGACGCGGTGCGCGCCGCCCACGCGCTGCTCATCGAGCGCGGGCTGCTGCGCGGGGCCGTCGACCACGGTGTGAGCCGCTCGCTCTATACGGCGGACCCGGACGGCAACGAGATCGAGCTGTACTGCGACGCGCCGCGATCCGAGTGGGAGGGGCGCATCGACGAGGTGATGACGGTCAAGCCGCTCGTCATCGACTGAGCGGCATGCCCTCTTAGCGCGCGAAGCTCAGGATCGCGAAGCCGGCGACCAGGACGAAGGCCACGAAGATGATCACCAGCCGCGCGCCCCAGTTCACGTGGCGCGTCGGCAGGGGCTGGTAGGGCCGGCCGCGGCGCTGGGATCGGCGGCTCATCGACCCCATTCCCGACGGAGGAGGAAGGGGGTGGTGAGCGCTTCGCGCGTGCCCACGCTGCGCAGCTGCTTGCGCACCCGCTTCAGCAGCTTGCCGTGGTACGTGCCGTCGCCATACGGCTCGTGCAGACGGGCAACGTCCCAGTCGTGTGTGCCGGCAATGGCGGCGGGCGGGAGGTATCGGTCCAGGACAACCTTGGCCTCGTCGATCGCCACAAAGCGCCGCGGGCGTGCCGAGTTGTCCAGGAGGGTCAGCAGCTCAGCGAAGCTGACGTCGAGGTCGGTGACGAGTGTTGAGAGGCGCTCCATCGTGCCGGGCATGCGCTCCTGCTTGAAGAGGCCGCCAAGCAGGGCCTTGCGGTCGTCCTCGCCGAGGTCGGAGAGCGCCTCACGCAGGGACAGGATGGCAGCGGCAGGATCCGCGACAGGCACCTCGTAGTCGTAGAGATGGACCATCACCGCCGCTAGTCCCCGAATCCGCCGAAGTTCCAGCCATCCATCGGCGGCGGCTCGATGGCGAGCTGGGTGAGGATGGTGGCCACCTGGGCCCGGTGCTCGGTGGCATGGTTGATGGCCTGCACCAGCAGGACCGATGTCGGCACCCGGTCCTCGTCGGTCTGCAGCAGGGCGTCCGGGTCAAGCTGGTCAGCCACCTCACTCAGGCGATCCCCGGTGAAGCGGGCGCGTTCCAGCAGGGCGTCGATGCCGGGCCAGGGGCCGGGGATCTCCCAGCGCATCGGCGGCTCCCAGCCGGTCAGCCGTTTCAGGTAAGTGCTCTCGGCGCGGACGAGGTGCACGAGGGTGTAGCCCAGCTCGCCGTACGTCCCCTCGACTGCTTTGGCGCGCTGCTCGTCGGTCAGGTCGCGGCACGCCTCGAGGAGGCGCTCGTTGGCCCACCGGTTGTGGCGGAAGATCTCGGTGAGGGATGTGGTCATCGGTGCGAGTATCGCGGCAAGAGGCGACCGCTACAATCGGCCGCGACCCTCAGCACCGCAGGAGCCACCCGCTGGCATGTTGCTCGACGGCAAAAAGCTGCTCATCACCGGCGTCCTCACGGACGACAGCATCGCGTTCTCGATTGCGAAGGTCGCGCAGGAGGCCGGTGCGGAGGTGCTCCTGACCGGGGTTGGGCGCGGGATGAGGCTCACCCAGCGCGTGGCGAAGAAGCTGCCGACCACGCCCGACGTGCTCGAACTCGACGTCAATAACCCCGAGCACATCGAGGCGGTCAGCGCCGAGCTCATCAAGCGCTGGGGCAAGGTTGACGGGGTGGTGCATGCCATCGGTTTCATGCCCGCCGACGGACTCGGTGGCAACTTCCTGAACACCCCCTGGGAGAGCGTGGCGTTCGGCTTCCAGACATCGGCATATTCGCTCAAGGCGCTCAGCGTTGGCCTGCTTGAGCCGATGAAGGCGGCCGACGGCGCATCGGTTGTCAGCCTGACCTTCGACGGTCGGTTCGCCTGGCCGATCTACGACTGGATGGGGGTCGCCAAGGCTGGCCTCGAGGCGGTGACCCGCTACCTGGCCCGTGACCTTGGCGAGTTCGGGATCCGGGTCAACACCGTCTCGGCCGGCCCGATCCGGACCATGGCCGGCAAGAGCATCCCCGGCTTCGACCAGATCGCCGACACATGGCTGAAGCGAGCCCCGCTGGGCTGGGACATGAATGACGCGACCGCGGTCGGGCAGATGGTCTGCTTCCTGCTCAGCGACTGGGCGGCCAAGACCTCAGGCGAGCTGATCCACGTCGACGGCGGCTACCACGCGATGGGGACCGACATCCGGCCCTAGGCCGGCGCCGCGGCCCGCGCCTCGTGGGCGAGAAGCCATTCCTTCCGCCATCGCCCGCCGCCGTAGTTCCCCGTCTCACGGGTCTTGCGGACCACTCGATGGCACGGGATCACGACTGCGATCCGGTTCGCCCCGTTCGCGGTGCCCACCGCTCGTTGCGCACGTGGCCGGCCCACACACTCCGCGAGCTCCTCGTAGCTGACCGTCGTCCCCGCCGCGAGCCGTTGGAGCTCGGACCAG
>JBDTMU010000081.1:0-6553 GCA_039934115.1 Chloroflexota bacterium
GAGGTCATCGGGCGCTGGGGGCGAGGCTCTCCTCCGCCTCGGCGGTCTCGAGCTCGGCGCTCAGCCGCGCCCATTCGGAGCCGAGCTGGTCGGCTCGGTCACGGGCCGCGTTGTGGCCATCGATCAGCTCTCGGAAGGCGTGATGATCGGCGTAGATGGCGGGATCGGCCAGGCGCTCGCTCATCTCGGCGAGCGCCGCATCGGTCTCGCGGACCTCCTTCTCGACCCGCTCCAGGGCGTCGCGCAGGTCACGCGTCCGCCGATAGCGGCGATTGCGCGCCTCCGCCTCCGCTCGCTTGCGTGCCGCGGCCTCGACCGCCGATTCGCGCGGACGCGACGGCACCGCCTCGATCCCCCGCGGAGTGGCGATCCCCTCCACCGCCCCGCGCGTCTCGATGTCGAGCCCGCGCTTGGCGGCGTAGTACTCGAAGTCGCCGGGGTAGAGGGTCGCCTCGCCGGCATTGACCTCGATGATGGCGTTCGCCACCGAGCGGATGAGGTATCGGTCATGGGTGATCAGCACGATCGTGCCGGGGAAGGCGTTGAGGGCGTCCTCCAGCACGTCGCGAGACTGGATGTCCAGGTGGTTGGTCGGCTCGTCGAGGCAGAGGAGGTTGGCCGGATCGGCCATCAGCTTGGCAAGCGCCAGGCGGGTCTGCTCGCCGCCTGACAGGATCTCGACCTTCTTCTCGATCGCCTCCCCCGTGAAGAGGAACGCGCCCAGCAGGCGGCGCATCTCGGCGGTGCTCATTCGCGCGGCGACCCCGGCCAGCTCCTCGAAGACGGTGTTGGCGGGGTTCAGGGCGTCGATCTGGTGCTGGGCGAAGTACGCGACCTGCACATTGCTGCCGAGCTCACGGGTGCCGCCCTCGAAGGGCAGGACGCCGGCCAGGATCTTCAGCAGCGTGCTCTTTCCGGCTCCGTTTGGACCGATGAGTGCCACCTTCTGGCCTCGTTCCAGGACCAGGTCAAGGTCGCCGTAGACGGTATGCGCCCCGTAGCGCTTCACGATCCCGTCGAGGGTGATGACCACCCGGCCGCTGCGCCGCGGCTCCGGGAAGCGGAACTTGACGGCCCTGGTCCGGTTGGTGGGGACCTCGATCCGCTCGATCCGCGCAACCTGTTTGATGCGGCTCTGGACCTGGCGCGCCTTCGTCTTCTTGTAGCGGAAGCGCTCGATGTAGCGCTCGATCCTGGCGATCGTGCGGCCCTGGGCCTTGGCCGCCATCTCGAGCTGGGCCAGCCGCTCATCCCGCTGCTCGACGAAATCAGCGAAGTCGCCGACGTACTCGGTGAAGGCGCCGTGGTTCAGCTCGGCGACGCGGTTGACGACGGCGTTGATGAAGTCGCGGTCGTGGCTGACCAGGACCACGGCTCCGGCGTACTCGGCCAGGAACCCCTGCAGCCACTCGACCGATGCCAGGTCGAGGTGGTTGGTCGGCTCGTCGAGCAGAAGCAGGTCAGGATTGGCGAGCAGGAGGCGACCGAGCGCCACCCGCATCATCCAGCCACCTGAGAACTGACCGATGTCACGGTCCATGTCCGCCTGCGCGAATCCGAGCCCGGCCAGGATGCGTCGCGCCTCCGCCTCCAGCGACCAGCCGCCGAGTTGCTCGAAGCGATGCTGGAGCCGGCCATACTCCTCCATTAGTTCCGCCAGCTCGTCCTCGGTGGCTGAATCGCCGCCGACCTCGGCCATCTCCGCCTCGATGTGCCGCATCCGCCGCTCAATCCCGCTGACCGCCCCGGCGCCGGCAACCACCTCGGCCACTACGGTGCGGCCCTGTGCCTGGGCCACCTCCTGGCGCAGGTAGCCGATCGCCAGCTCCTTGCCCCGGGTCACGGTCCCCGCGTCCGCCTCCTGCTCGCCGGTGATGATCTCGAGCAGGGTCGTCTTGCCTGCGCCGTTCGGACCCACGATGGCGATCCGTCGCCCCGTGCCGATCTGCAGGTTGACGCCCTCGAAGAGGTGCTGGGCGCCGTGGCTCTTGGCGATCCCGGTCAGCGTAACGAGGCTCATCTGACCGGTTCAGGCGTGCTGAGACGTGCTCCATCGGTGTCGAAGCGGAGGCGGGTGGCCATGCCCGGTACGCCAAAGGCGCCCCAGGCCTTCTCGACTGCGTGGGCCGTGATCGGCGAATCGCAGATGGCAAGGACACTGGGGCCAGCGCCGGAGAGCGCCGCGCCCGCGGCCCCATGCTCGTAGGCCTCCTCGATCAGCTCTCTCGTCCCCGGCAGGAGCGGGAGCCGGTACGGCTGGTGCAGGCGATCGTCCATGGCCGTGCGCAGCAATCCGGCGTCGGAGGTGATGACAGCTGTCGCCAGCAGAGCTGCGCGGGCAGCGGCTGCTGCCGCCTCGTGATGCGGAACCGCTGCCGGGAGCGCATCGCGCATCCCCTGTGTCCGGCTGGTGGCCGACGCGATGAAGAGGACCGGGATCCACGCCTCTGGCACGCGGAACCGTCGCAGCAGGGGAGTGGTGCCGACGTCACCGGCCACTGACAGGGTGACGCCGCCGTACATGGCCGCAGCTACGTTGTCCGGGTGGCCCTCGAGCGTCGCCCCCACCACGAAAAGCTCGTCCGCGTCGGGGGCGTGCCGTCCGGCGGCCGCTCCGAGCAGGAGACCCGCCACGATGGCGGCGGCGCTGCTCCCCAGCCCTCGGGCAGCGGGGATCATGCTGCTCACCTCGATCCGCCAGGCGCCAGCACCGTGCTCTGACCCACGTGCCAGGCGCAGGCCCTCGCGAAATGCGCGGATCAGGAGGTTCTGCTCCGGATCGTCGTGTGGCCCGGGGGCTCCCTCGCCATGCGCGTTCAGCAGGATGCCGGCCTCGTCACCGGCGTACAGCTCGGCGCGCAGCTTCAGGCTGAGCGCGGCGGCGAAACAGTCGAAGCCACTTCCCAGGTTGGCGCTGCTGGCCGGCACCTCGATCGTGGCGATGGGCGTGGGCATTCGGGCCGAGTATACGGACGGCCGGGCGCTAGACCTCGCCGTGGCGGAAGCAGCTGACCAGGTGGTCGTTGACCAGGCCGGCGGACTGCATGAACGCATACACGATGGTCGGGCCGACGAACGAGAAGCCGCGCTTCTTCAGGTCGCGCGAGAGGGCTCGTGAGGCATCGGTCTCGGCGGCCACGCCGCTGAGCGAGGTCCATCGGTTCACGATTGGCGCCCCGTCCACGAACGACCACAGGTAGCGGTCAAAGGCACCGGGGGCATTGGCCAGGCGCAGGAAGGCTCCTGCATTGCCGATCACGGACCTGACCTTGGCGCGATTGCGCACGATCCCGGGATCGGCGAGGAGGCGCGCCTCGTCCTCGGCCCCATAGGCGGCGATGGGCTCCGGATCCCAGCCCTCGAAGGCACGCCGATAGCCGTCGCGCCTGCGCAGGATCGTGATCCAGGCCAGGCCCGCCTGCGCACCTTCAAGGCTCAATAGCTCGAACAGGCGCCGATCGTCGTGGATCGGGACTCCCCACTCCGTGTCGTGGTAGGCGAGCATCAGCGGATCCCCCGTTCCCCATGGGCAGCGGGGGCGAGCGTCCATGGCTAGAGGCGCATCGCCTGGCGAATGGCCGCCGCATCCGCCGCGACCGGCGTGAGCGAGCCTTCCTCCCCGGCCACGGCATCGGGATCCTTGAGCCCGTGGCCGGTCAGGATGCAGACGACCCTCTCGGCGCGGCCGAGCCGGCCCTCGTGGGCCAGGCGAGCCACTCCCGCGACCCCTGCCGCGGAGGCCGGCTCGCAGAAGATGCCCTCGATGCGCGCGATGCGCAACTGCATGACGAGGATCTCCTCGTCGCTGACTGCCTCGATCAGTCCCCCGGACTCGTCGCGGGCGGCCACAGCGCCCTGCCAGGAGGCTGGATTCCCGATGCGGATGGCCGTGGCCACCGTCTCGGGCGAGTCGACCGGTGCCCCGTTCACGATCGGCGCCGCGCCATCGGCCTGGAAGCCGAGCATGCGCGGGCGGCGGCCGTCTTCCCGGCCAAAGGCGGCGTATCGCACGAATCCTGCCCAGTAGGCGGTGATGTTGCCCGCGTTGCCGACCGGCAGGGCCAAGGCATCGGGGGCCTGACCGAGCTCGTCGACGATCTCGAACGCTCCGGTCTGCTGCCCGGCGATGCGATCGGGGTTGACCGAGTTGACGACCGCGACGCTCCCCTCGTCGCCGAGCGCCCTGACGGCTGCCAGCGCCTGGTCGAAGTTGCCGTCGACGGTGATGAGCCGAGCCCCGGCGGCGAGCGCCTGGGCCAGCTTGCCGCGGGCCACCTTGCCGGCTGGGAGGACGACGTGGCAGGGAAGCCCGGCCGCGGCCGCGTAGGCAGCCGCCGAGGCAGCGGTGTTGCCGGTCGAGGCGCAGACGACGGCCCGCGCGCCCGATGCCACCGCCCGGTTGACGGCCAGCACCATGCCGCGGTCCTTGAACGAGCCGGTGGGGTTGGTGCCTTCGAACTTCAGGTAGAGAGCGTCGAGCCCCAGCTCGGCGCCAAGGCGCGCCGCGTGGATCAGCGGCGTGGCGCCCTCTCCGAGCGTGATCGGGAAGGCCTCCCCTGGACGAGCCAGGAGGTCCCGATACCGGTCCAGGAGTGGAAGCTGGCGAGGCATCAGCTGGTGAGCGCCTCGCGAACGATGCGCGCCTGCTCGACGTGGTGCGCCGCCGGATAGCCCTCGGCCGGGCGTGAACGTTCCGGACGGCTGATGTCGCCCAGCGGGATGCGGAACGGCACGAGGTGCCGGATCTTGGGCAGCACGAACTTGCGCGCGCCCATGTTGCGCGGCTCCTCCTGCACCCAGGCGACGCGCTCGACCGCCGGATAACGCGCCAGCACCGCCTCGAGCTCGTCGGTCGGGAAGGGATACAGCCGCTCGCAGCGCACGATCGCCAGGTCGGTCTGCTCCGCGCGCAGCTCCGAGCCGGCGAGGTCGTAGTAGACCTTCCCGCTGCACAGAATCACGCGAAGGACGGCATCGGCGGCAGCAACGGCCGGATCATCCAGGACCGATGCAAACGAACCATCGGTCAGGTCGGCCAGGCGTGACGCCGCCTGCGGGAGGCGCAGCAGCGACTTCGGCGTCATGACCACCATCGGGCGCATGTCCTCGTGACGCGCCTGGCGGCGCAGGACGTGGAAGTACTGCGCCGGGGTGGTCGGGTAGACGACCCTGATGTTCCCCTCGGCGCCGAGCGCCAGGAAGCGCTCGAGGCGCGCGGACGAGTGCTCTGGCCCCGATCCCTCGTAGCCGTGTGGCAGCAGCAGGGTCAGGCGCGAGGTCTGCCGCCACTTGGCCAGGCCGGCGATGATGAACTGGTCGACGATGATCTCCGCCCCGTTGACGAAATCGCCGTACTGCGCCTCCCACAGCACCAGCGCCTCGGGCGCCGTGGCCGCGTAGCCGTACTCGAAGCCAAGGCACGCGTACTCGGAGAGCGGGCTGTTGTAGAGCTCGAAGCTGGCCCGCGCGCCGGGGAGATGCTGGATCGGGACGTGGAGGTCGCCGGTCTTCGCGTCATGGAGGGCCAGGTGGCGCTGGCTGAAGGTGCCGCGCACGGTGTCCTGCCCGGTGAGTCGGATGGGGCTGCCCTCGAGCAGGAGCGAGGCGAACGCCAGCGCCTCGGCCTGCGCCCATTCGATGCGCGGCTCCGAGTCGTCGAGCGCGGCCAGTCGGCGATCGAGCTGCTTGGCCAGCTTCGGATTGATCGTGAAGCCGGCTGGCGTGGCCAGCAGGGCCGCGTTCACGGCGCGCAGCACCTTTGCTTTGACCCGCGTGATCGGCTCCGGCGACTCCTCGGCGGAGATCGCCTCCTCCCCGCGATCGAGCTGCGGCTCCCCATCCTTGCGGACAGCGCCCTGCCTCGCGGCAAGGTCCTTGGCGAAGGCCTTGGCGCAACCATCGCCCTCCTCCACGGAGACGACTCCAGCCTCGACCAGGCTGGACCGATACTGGTCTCGCACACTCAGATGCGCAGCGATGGCCGCATACATCTGCGGCTGCGTGTAGGCCGGCTCGTCTCCCTCGTTGTGGCCGTAGCGCCGGTAACCGACCAGGTCGATCACCACGTCGCCGTGGAACTTCGCGCGATACATCCAGGCGAGCCGAGCGGCGGCGAGGCAGGCCTCCGCATCGTCCGCGTTGACGTGGATGATCGGTGCATCGAAGCCCTTGGCCAGGTCGCTCGAATAGACCGTCGAGCGAGCCTCGCTGGGCTCGGTGGTGAAGCCGACCTGGTTGTTGGCGATCAGGTGCAGGGTGCCGCCCGTCCGGTAGCCGGCAAGGCGCGCCATGTTGAAGGTCTCGGCCACCACGCCCTGGGCGGCAAACGCCGCGTCGCCATGAATGAGGACCGGGATCGTCCGGTCAGGGTCGAGCGTGGCCACCGCCGCGCTCCGATCCGTCTGCTGCGCCCGCGCGTCTCCCTCGACAACCGGATTGACCGCCTCGAGATGGCTCGGATTGGGTGACAGGGTGACGCGCAACGCCTTGCCGTCGGGAGTCGTGAAGGTCCCGTGCGCGCCGAGGTGGTACTTCACGTCGTCCAGCCCGCCCT
>JBDTMU010000082.1:0-6448 GCA_039934115.1 Chloroflexota bacterium
AATGGGGCCGGTACCTCATCGCGCAGCATCGGCTAAGGATACTTGGGTGACCCAGGCCCGTTGATCCACCGCTTGCAACGACAAGTAGACACTTGTCACGAAACTGGTGCCAGGACTCGGCATTCGCCTCGCCGCGTGGTATCAACCCGCCAGGATGACAACCGCGCACGTTCCCGAGCCCAGGGGCGTCGTGCTCGACCTCGACGGCACGCTGGTCGACACCGTCGGGACGCGGATCGATGCCTGGCTGCGAACGTTCGCGGAGGAGGGCATCACCGCCGGTCGATCCATCGTTGCCGAGCTCATCGGCTCAGACGGGCGGCAGCTGGCCCGGATCGTGGCTGACGCGGCCGGCATGGAACTCGACGACGAACGCGCAGAGCGCATCGACGCCCGCTCCGGCGCCATCTACTCGGAGCTCAACGTCGACCCGCAACCACTTCCCGGCGTCACGGGCTTCCTCGACGCGCTGGACAAGCTGAAGATCCCGTGGGCGATCGCAACATCAAGCCGGCGCGAGCAGGTCGGCCGATCGGTCGCGGCGCTCCATCGTCACGAGCCGCCTCTCATCGCCGATGGCACCGCCGTTCGCCTGGCGAAGCCTCATCCCGACCTGCTGCTGGCAGCCGCCGGCGCCCTCGAGGTGCATCCCGCCGAATGCTGGGCCGTCGGCGACTCCACCTGGGACATGGTCGCGGCAGAGGCCGCCGGCATGGTGGCCATCGGCATCACGGCCGGCTCAGCCATGAGTCCCGATCAGCTCCGCGCCTCAGGTGCCTCGTTCGTCTTCCCCACCATGGCCCGCCTCATCCCCCACCTGAGCAGCGGAACCTAGAGTTTGATCCCCCGGTAAGCGGTTAATCTGGCGCTCATCATGACCAACGAAGCACCGATCGGCGCCCAGCCCGAGGCAACGCCCGACGCCCTCGTCGGGAGGATCTTCGAGGCCAGCCTGGGCATGTTCGAGGTGATGGCGGTCTACCTGGGAGATCGCCTCGGGTTGTACGCTGCCCTGCGGGATGGCGGACCGGCGACGGCCCCCGAGTTGGCGTCACGGGCAGGCATCGATGCGCGATACGCACGTGAGTGGCTCGAGCAGCAATCGGTGACCGGCATCCTCGAGGTCGATGAGGTCATCGCCGCGCCCGATGAACGCCGCTACACGCTTCCCGAGGCATACGTCGACCCGCTGCTGAACCCGGACAGCCCGTACTCGATCGCGCCGCTGGCACGCTCGCTCGTGGCATCCGCCAAGGTCATGCCCCAGCTGCTGGAGGCGTATCGGACCGGTGGCGGCGTGGAGTGGTCCGACTACGGCGCGGACGGGATCGAGGCCCAGGGCGACTTCAATCGGCCCTGGCTGGTGAACTCATTCGGGTCGGAGATCCTACCGGCGATCCTCTCGGTGCACGAGCGGCTGACGGCCGACCCGCCCGCCCGCGTCGTCGATGTTGCCTGCGGCGTCGGCTGGGCGGCGATCGCCATCGCGAAGGCCTACCCCGGCGTAACGGTCGATGGTTTCGACCTCGACGGGTCCTCGATCGCGTTGGCGCGCGAGAACGCGCGTCGGACGGGGGTCAGCGACCGGGTGACCTTCGAGCGGCGCGATGCGAGCGACCCCGCTGCCGTGGGCCAATACGACGTGGCGGTGATCATCGAGGCTGTGCACGACGTATCCCGGCCGGTCGAGGTGCTGTCGGCCATGCGCCGCATGCTGCGCCCTGGCGGTGTCGCCCTGGTCGCCGACGAGAAGACCGAGGACACCTTCACCGCCCCTGCCGGCGAGATCGAGCGGTTCTATTACGGATTCAGCCTCTTCACCTGTCTGCCGGCGGCCATGACCGAGCGCCCCACTGCCGCAACCGGGACCGTCATCCGCGAGGACACGATGCGTCGATACGCCGCCGAGGCTGGCTTCGGCAGCACTGAGCGACTGGACCAGCCAGAGCTCGAGATGCTCCGCTTCTACCAGCTGACGCCGTAGCGGCCGGAGATCCCCGTGGACGCTGAGCCGATTATCGAGATGCTTGGCCGCCCGCTTCGCCTGGCGGTCATCGGCGGTGGCCCGGGCAGCTTCATTGGTGCCATGCACCGAACGGCCGCACGACTCGACGGTCGCTATCAGCTCGTGGCGGGGGTGGTCTCGTCCGATCCCGAGCGATCCAGGAGAGCTGCCACCGCAATGGGGATTGATCGCTCGCGCGCCTACTCCGACGCGATCGGGATGCTCGATACCGAAAGCGAACGCGAGGACGGTGCCGAGGTCGTCGCCATCATGACCCCGAACGACAGCCATCATCGGTACGCCCTGGCAGCGCTGGATCGCGGCTTCGACGTCATCTGCGACAAGCCGATGACGAACACGCTTGACGAGGCCCTGGACATCGTCCACAAGGTTGATTCCAGCGGGCTGGTCTTCTGCCTCACCCACGTCTACACCGGGTACCCGCTGGTGCGCCAGGCTCGCGCGCTGGTTGAGGATGGGCAGGTCGGCGAGATCAGGCTGGTCCAGGTCGAATATGTCCAGGGAAACAAGGCCGATGAGTCCGACCCGGACCCAGCCGGCGGGTTGCCGTGGCGCTACAACCCCGTGCGAGGCGGACCGTCGCTGGTGATGGGCGACATCGGAACGCACGCGCACAACCTGGCGCGATTCGTGAGTCGTCTCGAAGTCACGGAGGTCGCCGCCGAGATCGGCCACGTGATCCCGCAACGGCCGGTCGACGACTACGGCGCCGCCATGCTGCGCTTCGACAACGGCGCGCGCGGGAGCTTCTGGGTCACACAGACCGCTGCTGGGGTGGAGAACGGTCTCCGGATCCGCGTGTCCGGCACAAAGGGCAGTTTGGAGTGGCATCAGGAACGGCCCACGCGGCTCACCTTCAAGCCGATCGACGGCCCTGTCCGCGTCTACACGCCGAATGGGCCCGGTTCCCTGCCTGCTTCGGCCCGGGCATGCCGGATCGTCGCCGGGCACCCGGAGGGCTTCCACGAAGCCTTCGCCAACATCTACTCGGACGCTGCGGAAGCGATCGCCGCGCGTCGCTCCGGCCGCGAGCCCGATCCACTGGCGCTGGGGTTTCCGAACGAACGCGACGGCGCCATCGGGGTGAAGTTCGTGGAGGCGGCGGTTGCGTCGAGTGACGCCAATGGCATCTGGACCGACGCCAGGCTTTCACTCGAGGAGAAGGGCTGATGCCTGAATGCAGGGAGATCGGACACGCAGAGGCTCGTGCCCTCGTCGCGATGATCGGAGACCGACTCGACGCGAACGGAGAGGGCGCCGCCGTGGCCGTCGTCGACCGTCACGGCGAGCTGGTCGCCTTCCTCCGTACCGACGCGTGTGGATTGGCGTCGATCAACATCGCCATCCACAAGGCGTTCACCGCGGCTCGCGAACGCGTCGAATCCGGCGCTCTTGGCGAGCGATCTCGAACGGAGGGTTTCCCGCTCACCAATTTCGGAGACCCACGCTACGTCGGATGGGGCGGCGGGGTCCCGATCATCGTGGCCGGCGAGGTGATCGGAGCCATCGGGGTAAGCGGCTTGCCCGAAGCCGCTGACGTCGAACTGGCCCGCTGGGCAGCGGCGAGTCTCGCTGATGACTGACCGCGATCCTACGGCGCGATGTTGTGGTTCAGGCGGAAGACGTTGTCGGGATCCCAGGCCCGCTTGAGCGCGGTGAGCCTGGCGAGTTTCGCGTCGCCATAGATGGCCCGCGTCTCCTCGGGTCCTGACTCCGAGATCTCGTTGAGATAGCGGCCCGTCACGGCATCGGGCTCGACGATCGCCATTGCACGCCGGACCCAATCGCGCTGGGCCTCGTCCTGGGCGGGATCGTCCCAATCGGAGGCGGCGCTCATCTCGAACCGGGCATCGCGTCCGGTGAAAGCCATGGCGTCATCCGGCACCCGCCCCATCGCGCCACCCTGGAGGGTGATCCCGAACCCGCTGTCAGCGGACCCCGTGGCCGCGTGCTCGACGAGCGCATCGAGCGCCTCCGGGCGGAAGTCGTTCGCATAGCCACCCTTGATGTAGGACCGGCTGCCCCACCCCATGGCCAGGTCATTCGCGGTCTGGACCTCGAGGTACTGCTGGCTGCTGTCCGAGCTCGAGGCCGGCTCGGGTCCTGCACGGAGCGGAGCGACATCCCGCTCGACGCTGGCCGCGTCGCCGCAGTGGTTGTAGGAGACGATCACGATCGGCTGGCCGGCGACCGAGGCGGGGTAGTCCTCGACAGGCACAGCAAGGCCGATGCTGACGATGAGGGTGAGCTCGTCCGGGGCGACCGCGGCGAAGTCCCGCATCATCGGCCAGACCTCCGCAAGAGCAGACGCCGGGTAGATCCGCACCCCGCGATGGAGCAGCGGGCCGAATTCGCGGAGCCCGAACTCGAAGGTGGTGACGACGCCGAAGTTCGCGCCCGCACCCCGGATCCCCCAGAAGAGATCGGGCTCCTCCGATTCGCTCGCCCGAACGGTGCGGCCGTCCGCGGTCACGAGCTCGACCGCGCGAAGGTTGTCAATCGTCAGGCCGAAGCGGCGCTGGAGCCGGCCCATCCCGCCGCCCAGCGTCAGCCCGCCAACGCCGGTATGACCGATGACGCCGACCGGGCAGACGAGGCCGTGCGCCTGCGCAGCGATATCGAGCTGGCCCAGCAATGCGCCGCCCTGAGCCACCGCAATGCGCCTCTCGGGGTCTACCGTCACGCCGCGGAGCCGCGACAGGTCGATCACGAGCCCGCCGTTGGTCGTCGAATGCCCGACGTTGCTGTGGGCGCCGCCGCGGACAGCGATCTCCAACTCACGCTCTCGTCCGAAGCGGATCGCGGTTGCGACCTCCCCGACGCTGGTCGGCCGGACGAGGATCGACGGTCGCTGGTCGAACTTCGCGTTCCATACGCGCCGCGCGTCGTCGTACGCCTGGTCGCCCGGGGTGATGACCTCTCCGCCGAACTTCTCGCGCAGGCGATTGAGGTGTTCGCTTGTGAGTCCCGCGAGCGCATCCGTCATGAGCGTTTGGCCTTCCTCATCGGTGCCGGATCGTCACGACGACCTTACCCGTACCGGACTCGCAGCGGATGATCACATGTGCCTGCCACCGATGCCCAGCTGGCCTTGACACCGAGCATTGACAAGCGGTCTGTGGGTCGGATATGGTTCGGATCATGCAAACAATCCGTTCCCAATCCGACACCGGGATCGATCGCGTTCGGTCTCCCGCAGCAGTCCGCGAGGCGACTCGCGTCCTGGGTTTGATAGACGCCATGGGGTTGCTGAAGCTCAGAGAGCCGATCCCCTACCTCCGGCTGTCTCTCCTTCGGGAGGCCGCGAATGCCGCAGCGCATGCCGGCATCGGACAGCACGCCGCCGCCGTCCTGGCAGATCCCCAGCTCAGTCAACAGGTCCTGCTAGCGACGCTGCGGCAACTTGCCGAAGCGCTTGAGGACAGCCCAGTGCCAAACACCGAGGCGCGCGAGCTCGCCAGCGTGTTCGGGTGGGAACTCTTGTCCGACATGGTGCATTCCTCTCCCGCTAGCTTGCGTCGATACGCATCCACGGCCAGAGCAACGCCAGACGATGTCGCCGGGCGCATGCATTGGCTGGCGAAGATCGTTGGGCACCTACGGGGGGCATACAACGATGCGGGAATTCGCCGATGGTTCGAGAGACCGCGCGCTCAACTGCAAGGACGGGCCCCGAACGAATTCCTTCTTCAGCGGTGGACGCCCGATCAGCCCGAAGTCGAGGCAGTGCGGAGTCTGGCGCGGTCTCTGGCGGGGGCTGGAGCGACGTGATCCTGTTTAGGCATGCGGACCCGCGTTTTCCCTTCCTATGGGAAGACGCCAGTCAGCCAGAAGCTCGGTGGCACGCAGTTGGCGAGGGACCAGCACACTACCTTGCGGAGACTCCCGACGGTGCCTGGGCTGAGTTCCTTCGACATGAGGGCATCTCAGACGCGGCGGACCTCCCGACCATCCAACGGGCAATCTGGGCAATCGACGTGCCGGATGGCGAGCTGTCCGGGCCCGCGCTCCCGGAAGCAACGATGCGAGGTGGTATCTCGAGCTATTTCTCTTGCCAGATTGAGGCGCGTCGACTGCGCACTGGCGGTGCCGCCGGTTTGGCCGCTCCTTGCGCGGCACTCAAGCCGGCAACACCGAGCGGATGGCGGGTTCAGTCCGGGTTGCGGCCGGGCAGGCCCCGGCGAGAGAGAATTGTTGTCCTGTTCGGCCCGCGGCCCGATCTGGTTGGATGGGCAACGTGTTCGAAGGGTCGTCCGCGAGACGACTTGCTGCCTAGGGTAAATCCACTGACACCGTAGACCGATGCGGATCACCTCGCTCCTGCTGGCTGTGGCTCTCGCCGTGATCGGCTGCTCGACTAAACGGGTGGTCCAATGACTGACCTCGCCACCAACCTCCTTAGGCCGACCGATACGGCTTCCA
>JBDTMU010000083.1:0-6394 GCA_039934115.1 Chloroflexota bacterium
CGGAGCTCCAGCACCTCCAGACCGATGACTTCGCCGGCCTGTTCCGGGCGATGGATGGCCTGCCCGTCGTCATCCGGCTGATCGACCCGCCGCTGCACGAGTTCCTGCCGAGCCACGATGAGCTGCTGGCCAAGGTCACGCGGCTCCGCACCGTGATCGAGCTGACCCCAGACTCCGAGCTGCCGGAGGGGATCCAGGCCGAGCTATCGGAGGCCGATGAGCTCCTCACCGCGGTCGAGGCGATGCGCGAGCAGAACCCGATGCTCGGCATGCGCGGCTGCCGGCTGGGGCTGCTCATCCCCGACATCGTCAAGATGCAGACCCGCGCCATCCTGGCCGCGGCGGCTCGCGTGGCGGGAGAGGGGAAGACCCCGCTGCCCGAGATCATGATCCCGCTGGTCGGCCACGTGAACGAGCTGGCCGAGACCCGTCGCGTGCTCGAGGCCGAGGTCGCCAAGATCGTGGAGGAGAGCGGGCAGCAGGTGCACTACAAGTTCGGCACCATGATCGAGGTGCCGCGTGGGGCGCTGACCGCCGACCAGATCGCCGAGCATGCCGAGTTCTTCAGCTTCGGCACCAACGACCTCACCCAGATGACGTTCGGCTACTCGCGCGACGATGCTGAGGGGAAGTTCCTGTTGCAATACGTCGAGCGCAAGATCCTGCCCGAGAACCCCTTCCAGGTGCTCGACACCGAGGGCGTGGGCCAGTTGGTCCGGATGGCCACCGAGAAGGGCCGCGCCGCACATCCCGGACTCAAGGTCGGCATCTGTGGAGAGCACGGCGGCGATCCCAAGAGCATCGCGTTCTGCCACGAGATCGGGCTCGACTACGTCTCGTGCTCGCCATTCCGGGTTCCCGTCGCCCGTCTCGCTGCCGCTCAGGCGGCCCTCGCGTCAGCCGAGGTCCGCGACCGCTAACACGCGGGCGCCGAGAACGGCTACGGAGAAACGCTCGGTGCAGGCGTAGGCGTGTCGGTTGCCGGCGTCGGGGTCGGGGAATCTGTCGGCACCGGGGTCTCAGTTGGGCTGTCCGTCGGTATCGGCGTTGCCGAGCCGGTCGGAATAGGCGTTGGCTGGCCAGTGGTCGATGGGTACGGCGTCGCGACGGCCGTCGGACGTGGGGTCGGAATGAACGTCCAGTACGGGAATGGGGTTGCCGCCGGGTGTGTCTGAGTGGGGGCGGGCGTTCCCAGCGGCGTCAGCGTCTCCTGCGGTGTCGTTGGTACCGTGGTCAGTTGACTCGGTTGTGGCGTCGCAGTCTCCCCCAGGACGTTCTGGTCCGGAGTTGAACTCACCTGCGCGACGGGGCCATCGGTGTTCGATACGCCGATGAGCTGCGAGACGCCCACGCCCAGGATCGTGGCGCTGAACATGATCGCGGTCGCGCCCACCACCCGCACGGCCATCGCCATGCGCCCATGCTCACGGCCCATCGGCTCGACCGGCATGCTCGCCAGGCCAGGGTCGACGATCGCGAGCAGATCGAGCGCGGCCATCCATCTGCCGCATTCCGCGCAGACCGATGCATGCACCGCCGCGTCCCGCGGTGGATCACCCTCCGCTCCGGCGGTCAACCATCCGCGGAAGCGCTGATGCGCGTCGTTCATCGGGGTGATTCGCCCATGGAGAAGGCGCGGGTCGCCACGCCCTGCACTCGGCTGGCGAGCTCGCCCGGAGGCTGGTCCAGGGCCGCGTCGGCGTCGTCAGTGGCTCCGTCGGCGGCGAACCGCAGGTAGCGGTCTCTTGCCTTGGCCACCGTGTGCCGGGTCGCTGCCGGTGCTGCATCCAGGATCGTCTCGACGTCGATCGGGTCGAACCGCTCGATGGCCGATGCCACGAGTGCGGCCCGCGCGTCGACGCTCAGCGCGGCCAGGCCACGATAGACCGCCTCATCCACGCCGAGGGGGGCGAGCGCTGCGCGACCGGCCTCGACGGGTGTCGATCCCCTCAGCCAGCGCCGCCCATGGAGCGCCCGCAGGGTTCGTGCCCGGAGCCACGCTGCGGCTCGCTCGGGGTGTCGGAGCGCGGCGGCCTGTTCGGCGCCCGCTGCAAGCGCGAAGCCGGCGGCGCGCTCTGCAGATGGCTGATCGCCGAGCGTGACGAGGATGGCGAAGCCGTGCAGGCGCGGCCCATGGAGGTCGCGGAAGGCGGCCGCCAGCAGCGCGTCATCTTGCGCGGGTGCAGGCTGAAAAGTGGCCGTTGGACTCCTCCCTGGCATGTCGGCTCGGACCAGCGACTGCCAAGTGTATTCCCCCAGGGCAATCCCGCCACGGAAGGCACACTCGAGACCGCCGAAACTTGACTTCGTGGTAAAATACCGGCATCCCTCTTGACAAGCCCTTGACAAAGCGCCGCACGGCGTGGGGTGCCTCTTTCGCATGACCTCTTCCGGCATCGCTGCCGAGATCAAATCCAAGCTTCCGGTGATCGACGTGGTGGGGGAGACCGTCGCCCTCAAACGGGCGGGATCTGCCTACAAGGGCCTTTGCCCGTTCCACGTCGAGAAGACCCCATCCTTCATCGTCACTCCCGATCGCGAGAGCTGGCGCTGCTTCGGCTGCGGCGAGGGCGGTGACATCTTCACGTTCCTGATGCGACGGGACGGAATCGACTTCAGGGAGGCGCTCTCCCGCCTCGCCGAGAAGGCGGGGGTCGAGCTGTCGGCACAGACGGCGAAGGAAGATCGTCATCGGCGTCGACTCAGGGAAGCGCTCGAAGCGGCGATCGCCTGGTACCGGGAGGTGCTGCTGCGGGCGCCGCAGGCCGAGCGTGCCCGCGCATATCTGGAAGAGCGGGGCCTCACCCCCGAAACGCTCGAGCGTTTCGGGATCGGCTATGCGCTGACGACCTGGGACGCGCTGACACGCCGGCTCATCGGTCGTGGCTTCACCAATGAAGAACTGATCGCGGCCGGGCTCGCTTCGCCCTCAAATCGCGGCGGTGTGATCGACAAGTTCCGCGGCAGGATCATCATCCCCATCCGCGATGCCTCCGGCCGGGCCGTCGGCCTGGGCGGCAGGATCATGCCGGGCGCCGAGGGTCCCAAGTACCTGAACTCTCCCGCCGGCCCGCTCTTCGACAAGAGCCGAACCCTGTACGGCCTGGACCTGGCCAAGGCTGCGATCAGGCGCGAGAAGCTGACCGTGATCGTGGAGGGCTATACCGATGTCATGGCGGCCCACCAGGCAGGCTTCGCCAACGTCGTGGCCAGCCTCGGCACGGCACTGACGAGGGGACAGATCGAGCTGGCGACAAGATACGCCGATGGGATCGCCCTGGCCTATGACGTCGACCTGGCCGGCGAGGCTGCCACGCAGCGCGGGCTGCTCGAGGAGCTCGGGCCCGACCAGTCGGTGAGCAAGGTGCGCGTCGTGCGCATCCCCGCCGGAAAGGATCCGGACGAGCTCATTCGCAACGATCCCGACGCGTGGCGCAAGGCGGTCGCCGAAGCGAAGCCGGTGATCGAATACTTCATGGAGCGCACCGCGGCCGAAGTCGACCTCGACAGCATCACCGGCAAGCGCGAGCTCACCGGACGGGCGCTTGCCCTCCTGAAGCGGGTTGGCGATCCGGTGGAGCGCAGCCTCTATCTGCAGCGACTGGCGCGACTTGTCAACATCGAGGAGAAGGTGCTGCTGGAGGCGCTGGCTCGCGAGCCGGTCCGCCGCGCACCGCGCCTCGCCCCGCTGCCGGTCGGTCCGGGTACGGTCCTGCCCGCTGGAGAGGGGCTCGGACCGCTTGAGCGCGAGGCGGTGAGCCTGCTGCTCCGATATCCGGCGCTGACGGCCGACCTGCCTACCGAAGGGCCGCTTCCGTTCCGCGATGCCGCGACCGGCGCCCTCGTCGACGCGTGGCGCGAGCGCGTGGGGCAGGGCGGCGCCACCGCGGCTGACCTCGAGGCCTTCGTCGGCAACCTCGATCCAGCTACTGCTGGCCTTGCCCGTGATCTCCTGGCCCACCTGGGCGCCAACGGAAATTCCGCACCGCTCGATGCGGGCGAGGCGCGTGCCCAGCTTCGTACCAGTCTCGTACGGCTCCGAAAGGAGCGAATCAACGAGGCACTTCACGATGGCCAACTGCTTCTCGTGGAGGCGCAGCGCGACGATGATCAGGAGCAGGTCCAGGCGTTGAATCAGCAGCTGAACCAGCTCCGTGAAGAGCGGAACGCTGTCGACAAGGAAATGGAATCACCGGCCCAGGCGGTCGGCGTGAGGAGGAACTGATCGTGGCAAAGACCACCACCAAGGGGCCGATCAAGGCCACGGCCGTCGTCGGCGCCCCGAAGTCGACGCGCAAGTCGACCGCAGCCGTGAACGCTCCCATGACAGCGCGCAAGGCTGCCGCCGTCGTCGAGGCGCCGAAGGCCGCCCGCAAGGCGACGGCCGTCCTCGAGGCTTCCAAGCCAGTGCGCAAAGCGGCTGCGGTCGTCGAGGCTCCCAACCCGCCGGCCAAGGCGCCGCGCAGCAAGGGCGGGCCCCCCTCGAAGAAGAGCAGTGGGCCGGAGACCAAGGGAATGGGCGCCGCGCTCGAATCCCTGCTCGCCAAGGGCCGTGATGAGGGGTTCATCACGCATGACCAGATCCTGCAGGCGATGCCGCAGCCCGAGATGCATCCCGGCGAGATCGAGGAGCTCTACTTGGCCGCCGAGGAGAGCGGGGTCGAGGTCCTCGACGCCGACAACAACCCGACCCTGATCGCCGAGGCCGGCCTCGACGCCGATGAAGCCGCTGCCGTGATCAAGCGGGAGGGGATCGAGGAGGACCTGGATGCGCTCGCCGCCGACCTGATCGGCATCGACGACCCGGTCCGCATGTACCTCAAGGAGATCGGCAAGGTCGCCCTGCTGACCGCCGAAGAGGAGGTCGTGCTGGCCAAGGCGATCGAGCTGGGCGAGCTGGCGGTGGAGGACCCGGCGCGCGCCCTGGTCAACCTGTACACCTGGGTCAGCACCAATTCCGAGCCGAAGGCCCGCGGCATGGCCGCCATGCGCGCGTTCGACCTGCCCAAGGAGTCGGCGCGCGTGACGCGTGACGCGATCGACTGGTGGCTCGCGCGAAAGGAGACGGTGACGCCGCCCGGCGTGAAGTTCTCCAAGGCGCGTCGTGCCCCGGACCTTGACGACGAGGCGCGCGAACGGATCATGCATGCCGAGTCGATCATGAAGCTGATCGGCGAGGACCCCGGCGAGGCCATGAAGCAGGCGATCCTGTTCGGACATACGTACCGCCTGCGCGCCCTCGACCAGGCCGGCGCCGAGGAGCTGGTCGAGCTCGAGCGTTGGGCGCGCGAGACTGCGCAGGGGATCGTGCGGGCCTATATCGAGGATGGCAACGATGCCGCGTACCTCCACGAGCTCGGCTACGACCCGACCATTCCGCCTGAGGTACCGCTCGAGAAGCGTGCCGGCCGGCTGGTCGAGCAGAGCGTTGACGCGCGGAAGCGCCTGACCGAAGCCAACCTGCGGCTGGTGGTCAGCATCGCCAAGAAGTACATCGGCCGTGGCATGAGCTTCCTGGACCTGATCCAGGAGGGAAACATCGGCCTCATTCGGGCGGTCGAGAAGTTCGACTACGAGAAGGGCTTCAAGTTCAGCACCTACGCCACCTGGTGGATCCGGCAGGCGATCACCCGGGCCATCGCCGACCAGGCCCGCACCATCCGCATCCCGGTCCACATGGTGGAGACCATCAACCGCCTGATCCGGGTCAGCCGGACGCTGCTCCAGGAGCTGGGCCGCGAGCCGACGGTGGAGGAGATCGCCCGGCGCATGAGCCGCGACGAGATCATCCGTGAGCTGCGCGACAAGCTCCAGCGCGAGCCGACCGAGTCCGAGACCGACGAGCGAGAGGCGGCCGGGCCGCAGACCGTCTCGCCGGAGAAGGTGCGCGAGATCATGAAGGTCAGCCAGGAGCCGGTCAGCCTCGAGACGCCGATCGGCGAGGAGGAGGACAGCCACCTGGGTGACTTCATCCCGGACCTCGCCAGCGTGGCGCCGGCCGACGCCGCCAGCCATCAGCTGCTCAAGGAGCAGGTCGAGGGCGTGCTCGACAGCCTTACCCCTCGTGAGCGCCGCGTCCTCCAGCTGCGCTTCGGCCTGGAGGACGGCCGCAGCCGAACCCTGGAGGAGGTTGGGCGAGACTTCAACGTGACCCGCGAGCGGATCCGCCAGATCGAGGCCAAGGCGCTGCGCAAGCTGCGTCATCCGAGCCGCAGCCGGAAGCTCAAGGACTACCTGGAATAGACCGTATGCCGGAGCCGGCCCAGCTTTGACCCACCGCGGACCGCGCGGGTATCATCGCGCGGTTCCACCCGGCCCTCGCGACGGGCCGAATAGGCTGTTCCGGCGTAGCTCAGTGGTAGAGCGGGCGGCTGTTAACCGCTTGGTCGTAGGT
>JBDTMU010000084.1:0-6390 GCA_039934115.1 Chloroflexota bacterium
CCTCCGCGAGGTCTACGCGCGGGCGCATCCCAGAGCCTGAGCAGAAGCGGAGCACTCCGATGAGTTACGCCCGGAACCTTCTCAGCCGCGGCGAGGAGGTTGTCTTTGAGAGCCGCCAGCACTGGTTCGCGGTGCTCGGTGCGACCTGGCTCTTCGTGCTCGGGGCGGTCCTGGCCTTCGCCGTGCTGATCTGGAGCTCGACGAGCGATACGACCCAGCTCCTCCAGATCCTGCAGATCGTATCGCTGGTGGCCCTCATCGTCTCCCTGGCGCTCATCGCCATCAAGGTCTGGTCGTGGCGCAACCAGGAGTACCTGGTCACTACCCGCCGACTGATCAAGGCTGAGGGCGTCTTCAACAAGGAGATGGCCGATTCGGGCCTCGAGAAGATCAATGACGCTCACCTGACACAGAGCTGGATCGGGCGCATCTTCGACTTCGGCACGCTCGACATCCTCACCGCGGCCGAAGAATCGGCCGGGATCCAGGACTACTACATGCTCGCCGACCCCATCCGCTTCAAGATCGCGATGCTCAACCAGAAAGAGAAGCTCGAGCGGCCCGACCTGGCGCCGCCGCCGCGCATGCAGGCCAGCAGCAGCGCCCCCGCCATGCAGCGCGCCGAGCCGATGCCGCCGCGAGCCGGATCGGACCGCGTCGCACAGGTCCCGATGGATGCGTCGCACCCGGCTCCGGCCGCTGCTGCGCCTCCTGCTCCGGCGGCCGCACCGCCCGCCGCGGCTCCCTCGGCCGCCGATCAACTGACGGCCACCCTGGAGAGTCTTGCCGCGCTGCGCGATCGCGGCCTCATCACGCCCGAGGAGTACGAGGCCAAGAAACGCGACCTGCTGGAGCGGATGTAGGTGGAGGAACCCCGCCGCTCGCTCTCCGACGGGGTCTACGGAGCGGAGCTGGAGCGGCGCATCGATGAGGCGGCGGCAGTCATCCGCGAACGCCTGGCCCTCGCCCCTGAGCTTGCCGCTCCTCGCCTGGCAATCGTCCTCGGTTCGGGGCTCGGGGGCGTGGTCGAGCTCCTCGACCCGCAGCCGCGGATCATCATCCCGTACCGCGACATTCCGCACGTCCCCGTGGCCGCTGTGGCCGGGCATGCCGGGGAGCTCGTGGCCGGCATCGTATCGGGGATCCCGGTGCTGCTCCTCTCCGGTCGCGCGCATGCGTATGAGGGCTGGTCGCAGCGCCAGGCGACCATCCTGCTGCGAACGTGCCTCAGCCTGGGAATCGGGACGCTCGTGGTCACGAATGCATCGGGCGGCATCAATCCGGCCTTCGATCCGGGTGACGTGATGCTCATCGCCGATGTCATCAACCTGTCCGGCGACAACCCGTTGACGGGGCCCAACCTCGACCGCTTCGGCCCGCGCTTCGTCTCGATGACGGATGCGCTCGACGCGGACCTGCGCGTCCGGGCTCGGGCCGCCGCGGAGCGAGCCGGGGTGGCCATGCGGGAAGGGGTCTACCTGATGCTGGCGGGGCCAACCTACGAGACACGCGCGGAGCTGCGGATGCTGGGTACCCTTGGCGCCGACGCCGTCGGCATGTCGACGGTCCCGGAGGTACTGGTCGCTCGGCAGCACGGTGTGCGGGTGCTCGGCTTCAGCCTCGTGACCAACAAGGCGACGCCGGAGATGGAGGGCGAAGTGACCCACGAGGAGGTCCTGGCGATGGGGCCGATCGGTGCTGGGCGGCTCTCATCGGTCCTGCGTGAACTCCTGCCGGAGCTCGGGTAGGTGCTCTTCGGATCGCTCACACTGGCAGAGCTGGTGGGGATTGCCGTCGCGCTGTTGATTGGGATCACCTTTCACGAGTTCAGCCACGCATTGGTCGCGGACCAGCTCGGCGACCATCGCCCTCGAGCGCTCGGGCGCGTGAGCCTGAACCCCCTCCGCCACCTCGATCCGCTTGGCTCGCTCTTCTTCCTGCTCGCCGGCTTCGGCTGGGGGAAGCCGGTGCCGGTGAATGCCTACGCGCTGCGGCCCGGGCGCACCGGCCTGACCTACGTCGCGCTGGCCGGTCCGATCGCGAACTTCGCGGTTGCTGCGGTGGTGGCCGTCATCTTCCGAGCCCTGCAGCTGGCGGGCCTGTTGGACGCTCCCTTCCTGCGTGACGTGGTGGCCCTGACCGTGTACTTCAACGTCGCGCTGGGCCTCTTCAACCTCATCCCGATCCCGCCGCTGGATGGATACAACGTGGTGCTGCCCCTCCTGCCACCGGGGCAATCGTTCCTGGCGCAGCGCTACGCGCAGTACGGCTACATCGCGCTGCTCCTCCTGCTGGTGCTCTCGTACGGCCCGGGGAACGGCCCGCTGGGATGGCTCTTCGGCCTGGCTTCGACGATCGCGGGGCTGCTGCTTGGGACATAGGGTCGGGCAGTTCATCGGCCACCTGACGGCCCGCGTCGATCCCGGCGAGATCGAGCAGGCCCGCCAACTGCTGCCTGACACGGCGTGGGCCCTCTTCGCCGGGATGCCCACCGCCGACCGGCGCCATGCCCTCGACGTTGCGGCACGGCTGGCTGCTGCCGGGCAACGGGATCCCGACCTGCTCGCCGCCGCGCTCCTGCACGACGCGGCCAAGGGGCATCGCCTGCGCCTCTGGCACCGCGTCGCGGGCGTCCTGCTGGAAGCGGTTGCCCCGTGGGCGCTGGCGCGGCTGGCGTCACCCGATCAGGGATCGTGGCGCTATCCGTTCCATCTCTACCTGCACCACGCCGAGCTCTCGGCCGACGCGGCCCTGGCCGAGGGTGTCAGCCCGCGCGCCGCCGCGTTCATCAGGGGTTCGACCGAGCCGGCTGACGCGCCGCTGGCCGCCGCCCTGCACCGCGCGGACGAGGGCCGCTGACGCGATGCCGCCTGGGCTCGACCCGATCGAGATCGTCCAGCCACCGGTCGACGCCGTGGCGGTCCGCATCGCAGGCGCGCCGGAGCCCGGCTTCGAGGTGCAGCTGCCGGCCTTCTCTGGCCCGCTCGCCGTCCTCCTGCACCTGATCGAGTCGCGCCAGCTCGACGTGCTGACCGTGCCGCTGGCCGAGCTGGCGGATGCCTATGTCGCTCACCTTGCCGAGCATCCGGTCGACTCGGCCCAGCTTGCGGAATTCGTTGCCATCGCCGCCCAGCTGATCCTGATCAAGTCCCGCAGCATGCTGCCGGGTGAGGTGCTCCCGCTCGGCCCGGATGCGGCCGACGAGCCCGATGAGGAGGAGCTGCGCCGACGCCTGGTCGAGTATCGGGCCCTGCGAGACGTGGCTCGCGCCCTCGGCGAGCGGGACCTGGTGGCGCCGATGCACCGCCGCGAGCCGCGCGAATCGGACCTGCCGGTGGCCAGCGTGACGCCCCTGCCGCCTGCCCTGCTCGTCGACGCGATGCACGCCCTGGCGGCGATCCCCGAGCCCGAGCCGGCGCCGCCCGAGATCATGGCACGCGAGATCACGATCGCGATGCAGATCACGGTGCTGCGCACCGCCCTGGCAGCGGGCGGCCGGGTCGTGCTGCAGCAGGTGCTGGCCTCGTGCCGATCGCGCACCGAGGCTACCGTCACGCTGCTCGCGACCCTGGAGCTGGTGAGGCGCCGACAGGTGCGCGTTCGCCAGCGCGAGCTGTTCGGGCCGATCGTGGTTGAGACGCTGGCGTGACCGCGGCCGACGATCTCGGCGCTTTCTTCGAGGCGCTCCTCTTCATCGCCGAGCGACCGTTGACCAGCGCCGAGCTGGCCGAGCTGGCGGGCGTGCCGCGCCCGCAGGCCGAGGCCGCGCTTGCCAGCCTGGCCCGGGACCTTGCCGAGGACCAGCGCGGGCTGCGCGTGCAGCGCATGGACGATGCGTGGCAGCTCGCCACCGCCCCAGAGATTGGGGAGCGGCTGGCGGCCTACGCCGCCCGCGAGGAGGCACGCCTGACGCCTGCGGCGCTGGAGGCGCTGGCGGTGGTGGCCTACCGGCAGCCGTGCACCCGCGGCGAGGTGGAACGAGTGCGCGGCGTCGACTCCGATTACGTGCTCCGATCCCTGCTGCATCGACGCCTGGTGGTCGAGATGGGCCGGCGAGACACTCCCGGCCGTCCGATCCTGTACGGGACCACCTTCGCCTTCCTTGAACGCTTCGGCCTCACGTCGCTCGCCGACCTGCCTCCCATTGAGGAGGGCACCCCACCAACGCTGCCGGCTGCCGAGGAGCGGGAGCCGGTCGATGCCGGCTGAGCGGATCCAGAAGCTCCTGGCGCGCAGCGGCGTGGCTTCACGGCGCGGAGCCGAGGTTCTGATAGCGGCCGGCCGCGTCACCGTCAACGGCAGGCCGGCGCGGCTGGGCGACACCGCCGATCCTGCAGCGGACCGGCTGGCCGTCGACGGCGCGCCACTGCCCGCGGCGTCGCAGACCGTTCACTACGCGGTGCACAAGCCGATCGGCCTTCTCTCGTCGGCGCACGATGAGCGCGGCCGTCGCTCGGTCGTCAGCCTGGTCGACGCCCCGGGAGACGTGCGCCTGTGGCCGGCCGGCAGGCTGGACGTCGATTCCGAGGGCCTGATGGTGCTCACCAACGACGGCGACTGGGCCAACCGCGTCCTCCATCCGCGCTATGGGGTCGAGCGCGAGTACGCGGCTCTGGTCGACCCCACTCCGACCCGCGACGACATGGATGCACTCGTGGCGGGGGTCGGCCTCGATGATGGCCCCGCGCACCTCCTGGCAATCCAGCTTGCGCACCCTCCGCCGGAGGTGACCCGATCAGCCCCCGAGCGCGGTCGTTGGCTGCGGCTGCGGGTTGGCGAGGGTCGCAAGCACGAGGTCCGGCGCCTCTTTGCGGCCGGCGGCTACCGCGTCGAACGACTGGTGCGCACCCGCCTCGGGCCGCTCTCGCTGGACGGCCTGCGCGAGGGGGAGTGGCGCGCCTTGCGTCCGGCCGAGGTGGAGGCGATGGCGGGCGCCCGACCGAAGGTCAGAGCGGCCGATCCGCGCAAGCCGCTCACGGTGGCCATCGATGGGCCGTCCGGCTCCGGCAAGAGCACGGTCGGGTATGCATTGGCACAGCGCATCGGTGCAACCTTCGTGGACACCGGCCTCATGTACCGGGCCCTGACGCTCGCCGCCCTTGAGCGCGGCGTGGACCCCGATGACGGCGAGGCGCTGGGTCGCCTGGCCAGGGAGGTGCGGATCGAGGTCCGGCGGCCGCGCCACGAGCAGACCGATCGCCGCGAGACCGTGCTCCTCGACCGGCGCGACGTGACCAGGGAGGCGCGCACGCCGCGAGTGGACCGGGTCGTCTCGTCGGTCAGCCGCCACGCCCCCGTGCGCGACGCGATGCTCCACGTCCAGCGATCCGCAGCGCGGCGCCGCGACACGGTGATGGTCGGCCGCGACATCGGCACGGTGGTGCTGCCCGACGCCCACCTGAAGGTCTTCCTGACCGCGGCCGCGGCCGTTCGCGCGGCGCGCCGAGCGGCGGAGATGGGGCGCCCTGATCGACTGGATCGCTACCTGGCCGAGATCGAGGAGCGCGACGCGGCCGACATCGGCCGCGAGGTCGCGCCGCTGCGCAAGGCGCCCGGGGCGCTGGTGCTCGACACCGGTGAGCTGGACGTCGACGCCTGTGTGGACGCGATCGTGGCGCATCTGCCGGCCCAGCCGTCCGGGCGATGACAACCTGGTTCTATTTCCCCGGCGCGGTGATGACCGGATGGCTGAAGTGGCTGCTCGGTGGTGGCCGCGTCGAGGGCCTCGAGAACGTCCCGCTCTCAGGCCCGTTCATCATGGTCAGCAATCACACATCGAATCTCGACCCGCCTTTCATCGGCGGCGCGATCGGGCGTCACATCGGTCGCCCGATCCATTTCATGGCCAAGGAGGAGATCAATGGCTGGCCGCTGGTCGGCTGGCTGGCACGCGGGGCGGGCGTCTTCTTCGTGCGGCGCGGCGTGGGCGACCGGGCTGCGCAGCGGATCGCGCTCGAGCATCTGGCCGCCGGCCGCCCGATCGGGATCTTCCCGGAGGGGACGCGCTCGCGCACGGGGGTCCTGCGCGAGCCGAAGGTCGGGGTGGCGCTGCTTGCCATGCGCAGCGGCGCGCCGCTCCTGCCGGTCGGGATCAGCGGCAGCGGCAGGATCTTCCCGGGGAGCAGCCGATGGCCGCACCGCACACGGGTCGACATCCGCATCGGGAAGCCATTTCGGTTGCCGCATCAGCCAACGGGGCGCCTCGATCGCGAGGCGCTGACCGAGGGCACGGAGCTGATCATGCGGGAGATCGCCGCGCTCCTTCCCGAGTGGCAGCAGGGTCGATATCGGTCCGGCCCGATAGAATCGGAGGGATGAGCACAGCCGTTCGACCTGAGGTCCGCATCGCCGAGCGCGCCGGCTTCTGCTATGGCGTGCGCCTTGCGATCG
>JBDTMU010000085.1:0-6335 GCA_039934115.1 Chloroflexota bacterium
TCGACAACGTCAAGGAGGACGTCACCCAGATCGTCCTCAACATCAAGAAGCTGCGGCTGCGCTCGTTCGCGCGCCACCCCGTCACGCTCAAGCTGATGAAGCACGGTGCCGGACCGGTCACCGCCGCCGACATCACCGAGTCGGCCGACGTCGAGATCGTGAACCCGGAGCTGCTGCTGCTGACCCTCGACTCGGACGCCGGATCGATCGAGATGGACCTGACCGTCGAGACCGGCGTCGGTTATCGACCCGCCGAGCATGCCGAGGATCTGCCGATCGGGATCATCCCGGTCGACGCCATCTTCACCCCGGTGCGCCGCGTGAACTTCATCGTCAGCGACACTCGCGTGGGTCAGATGACCAACTTCGACCGCCTCAGCCTCGAGATCGAGACCGATGGCACCACGACCCCCAAGGCCGCGCTGTCGAGTGCCGCGGAGATCCTGGTGCAGGAGTTCAGCCGCTTTGCCGAGATCGGTCGGCGGCCGCTGCCGGGCACCGAGGATGTCCCGGCCCTGGTGAGCGCGAACCTGCTCGACGCGCCGATCGAGGAGCTCGACCTCCCGATGCGCGCCTACAACAGCCTGAAGCGCAACAACATCACCAAGATCGGCCAGCTCCTGGCGCTGGGCGACGACGAGCTGCTGCGGATGCGCAACTTCGGCAAGAAGAGCCTCGACGAGATGAAGGAGCGCCTCGCGCTGCGCGGCTTCATCGTGCCGGAGAGCGGAGCGGGCAGCGTCGACGAGTCGGACCTGCCGGCCGCGGCCGAGCTCGACGAGGCCGTCGCCGCAGAGCTCGATCGAGAGGGCTGAGCGATGCCCCATCGGTTGGCCGGCCGCAGGCTTGGTCGCACCAGCAACCACCGCCTGCACATGCTGGACAACCTGGCGGTGTCGGTCCTCCGCTACGAGAAGGTCCGGACCACCGAGGCCAAGGCCAAGGAGGTCCGCGGCCGCGTCGACCACATGATCACCTTGGCGAAGCGCGGCGACCTCTCGGCGCGCCGCCTCCTGATCTCAGCCATGCCGGATGAGCCCCTCATCATCGACAAGCTGATGGGCGAGCTGGCCACCAAATACGCCGACCGTGCCTCTGGCTACACCCGCATCGTCAAGATCGGGCCGCGGCTGGGAGATGCGGCGGCCATCGTCCAGATCGAGCTGGTCTAGCGAGACCCGCCGCGACTGGGCGGACAATGGAAGACGGACCGATGCCACCCACTGGACGACGATGTGCACGGGCGGTGATCGAGTACGACGGAACCGACTTCGCCGGCTCCCAGTACCAGCCGCGGGTGCGGACGGTGCAGGGGGAGCTGGAGGAGGCGCTTAACAGACTGACCGGCGAGCGGACGAGAGTCCGATTCGCCGGGCGAACCGATGCCGGGGTGCACGCCACCGGCCAGGTCGTGGCCTTCTGCCTCGCTCGCCGCCGTCGCGGAGAGGGGATCGGATGGCCGGAGCTGCGGCGACGGCTGAATGCCGTCCTCCCGCCGGACCTGGCACTGCGGTCGCTCCGCCCAGCGTCCGCGGGATTCGACCCGCGACGCGACGCTCGCACGCGCGTCTACCGCTACCGAATTCGGATGGCGGGCGACAAGCGGCCTGCGGACCGGCATCGGACGCTCGAGATCGGCGATCGGCTCGACGTCGCGGCCATGCGGGCCGTGGCGGCGGAGCTCCCCGGAGAGCGAGACTTCGCGGCCCTGGGGAGCAATGCAGAGGGTCGAACCATCCGTCACCTGCGGGAGGTGTCGGTCGTGCAGCGCGGAACCTCAATCGAGATCCGGGTCACGGCCAACGCGTTCCTGAGGCGAATGGTGCGCAGCATCGTGGCCCTCCTCCTGGAGGCGGGGCGGCAGAGGCTGGCAGCGGGATCGGTCGCCGGGTTGCTCGACGCGGGTGAGCGAGTCCTCCATGGGCGCGCGGCACCGGCACGCGGGCTCACTCTCGAACGGGTCATCTATTCGAATACGACGTCGGCGACAATGGGATCGAGGAAGAAGGCAACGTGACAACGTACGCAGTCAAGGCGAGCGAGATCGAGCGGAGCTGGTTCGTGGTGGATGCCACCGACCAGACGCTGGGTCGCCTCGCCACGCGCATCGCCACGCTGCTGGAGGGGAAGCACAAGCCGATCTACTCGCCGCACCTGGACACCGGCGACCACGTCGTGGTCATCAACGCCGCCCTGGTAAGGGTGACAGGCAACAAGCTGCTTCAGAAGGCGTACTACCGCCACTCCGGCTACCCCGGCGGGCTGAAGGAGGAGAGCCTGCAGGCCCTCATGGCGCGCAAGCCCGAGATCGTGATCGAGCGGGCCGTGAAGGGGATGCTGCCCCAGAACCGCCTTGGTCGGGCGATGTTCAAGAAGCTCCGGGTCTACCGCGGGGCGGACCACCCACATCAGGCCCAGCAGCCGACCGCGGCTGATTTGTAAGAGGAGCGCAACCGGTGAGCACCACCTATGTCTACGGAACGGGGCGACGCAAGGAGGCGGTCGCCCGCGTGCGGCTGCTGCCCGGCGACGGCAGCATCGTGGTGAACGGCAAGGATGCCGCCGACTACTTTGGCGGGACGCCCGGGCTGGCCACCCTGCGTCTTCCCTTCCGGGTGACGGAGACCGAGGGTCGCTACTCGGCCAGCGTGCTGGTCGCGGGCGGTGGCTTCTCCGGGCAGGCCGGAGCGATCCGGCACGGGATTGCCCGAGCGCTGCTCAGCGCACATCCGGATGCACGTGGCGCCCTGCGGGCCGCAGGCCTCCTGACGCGCGACCCGCGGGCCAAGGAGCGCAAGAAGTACGGCCTCAAGCGAGCCCGCAAGGCACCGCAGTACACCAAACGCTGATAGCCGCCGACCGAGTGGCGCCGAAGGGGGGTCGGGGGGCCTTTGGTATCATCGGTGCCCTTGTTGGACGCCATCGCTGACTTCTTGCGGCTTTATCTGCTTGGCAGCTGGACGTCGGTCGTCGACATCCTGCTGGTTGCGTTCGTCATCTACTGGGTCTTCATCCTGATCCGCGGCACCCGCGCGGTGCGGATCGTGATCGGCCTCTCGATCCTGTACCTCGTCTACCTCGGTGCCCAGGTGGCCAATCTGCGGCTCCTCTCCACCATCCTGCAGACGGGCGCGGTGGTCGGTCTCTTCGCGATCGTCGTCGTCTTCCAGCCCGAGCTCCGACGGGCTCTTGAGCAGATCGGGCGCTTCGGCTCCTTCAACCGGCTCTTCGTGAGCAACGACATCGCCGAGGCCGAGCGGGTCGCCCGTGAAATCAGCCGCGCCGCTCGCCTCCTGGCCGGATCTCGACACGGCGCGCTGATCGTGCTGGAGCGCGAGACCGGGCTCGCCGACCTGGCCGCCGAGTCCGGAGTGCTCCTGCATGCCGACCTTCGAGCAGAGCTGCTGGCGACCCTCTTCTATCACGGGACGGCGCTGCACGACGGTGCGGTGATCATCTCCGGGGACCGCATCCTCGCGGCCGGAGTCCTGCTGCCGCTCTCACAGAACGTGCTCGACTCGGAGCGCTATGGCACCCGTCACCGCGCAGCCATCGGGATCAGCGAGCAGTCCGACGCGATCGTGGTGGTCGTCTCCGAGGAGACGGGGTCGATCTCCCTGGTGATGCGCGGCCGGATCGAACGCAACCTGACCGAGGAGCAGCTGCGGAGGCGGATCCTCAACCTCATTCGCCCGCAGGCTCCGCGTCGTCAGGCACCTCTCTTGCGGCGCTCTCTGGAGGGCCGCTGGGGCGTCGCCACACCTGATGTGGAGGCCCCCATCGATCCCGATGCCCGGGTCGTCAAGGTCACGGGCGACGACAAGCCGATGGTCGCCGGCGGCGCGGAGGAGCCGCCCGAGCCGGCTGCCGCCGCTTCCGCCTCGAAGCGCCTGTAGATGGCCTGGCTCTTTCGCAACTGGGCGCTGAAGCTGGGTGCGGCCGCCCTGGCCTTGATCCTGTACACCGGCCTGGTCTTCTCCGGCTCCTTCAGCGACAAGACCTTTCCCGGCGTCTCGGTCACGGCCCTCGCGCAGCCCGAGGGGACCTACCTGCTCACACAACAGCTTGGGACGGTCGACATCAAATACCGCAGCGCGACCGACCCGCCGGCCAGCGTGACCGCCGAGTCCTTCGCCGTCACCATTGACCTCTCCACCTACGACATGGCCCAGGCGCCGCAGGTGCAATCGCTCAGGATCCACGTTCGTCCCCTGATCGATGGCCTCGAGGTGCTCACCTATACGCCGAACACGGTCTCGGTCGCGCTCGACCGTCTCAGCGAGGTGCAGGTCCGCGTCGCCGTCGATTCGGGCCAGGTGCCTCCCGGCCTGGAGATCAGCACCCCGCAGCTCAGCGTTCAGCGGGTCACGGCCAGCGGCCCCCGGAGCCTGCTGGACCGCGTCGATCGAGCGCTGGCCACAGTGCGCATCGACCCGTCCGGGATCGATTGCTGCGGGCAGGTCGACCTCACGCCGGTCGACGTCGACGGGCGCCGCGTCGAATCCGTGGAGCTGAACCCGTCGACGGTACGGGTCCAGATCGACGTCAACACGGTCGAGACCAGCCGCACGGTGCCGATCCGTCCCCTGCTGATCGGAGCGCCGGCTGCCGGCTTCGAGGTCGGCACGGTGACCGCCGACCCAGCGGTTGTGACCCTGCGCGGCGCACCTGAGGTCCTCTCGGCCATCGCCGAGGTGCTCACGGAGCCGATCAGCCTCTCGGGCAGCAACGCCACGTTGCGCGCGACCGGCACGCTGGTACTGCCCGATGGTGCTCGACTCGCGGATCCCGCGGCGGCGGAGCCGACCGTCGTGGTGCAGATTCGTGAGACGGTCGCCACCAGGACGCTCGTGCTCGGCCTGGTCTGTACGGGCACGCCCTCCGGCAGCGCCTGCCTGCCGCACGTTCAGCAGGTGGCCGCGACCGTGCGTGGGACCGTCTCGGACCTCGACGCCATCGACCCTGGCGTCCTGACGGCGACCCTCGCTGTCGCGGGGCTTGGTCCAGGGGATCACCTGGTCCAGCCAACCGTTGCGCTTCCCCAGGGAGTGACCCTCGTCACCATGTCGCCGATCTCGGTCACGGTCACGATCGCTCCGCCGGCGACGCCGGCGCCCTGATGGGTCGCCTCTTCGGAACAGACGGAATCCGCGGCGTCGCCAATGTCGACCTGACGCCCACCCTCGCCTACGACCTCGGGCGCGCCGTCGGCCACCTGCTGGAGGCGTTCGGGCGTCGCGTGGTGATCGGCCAGGACACTCGCCGGTCGGGAGACATGCTGGTTGCCGCCGTCTCCGCGGGCCTGGCCTCGGTCGGCGCCGACGCCATCCAGCTTGGCGTGGTGACCACGCCGTGCCTGGCGCATGCGGCCGCGAGCGGTGAATTCGCTGCCGGCATCATGGTCTCGGCGTCCCACAACCCCGCCGACGACAACGGGCTGAAGGTGCTCTCCGGCGGGCGGAAGATCGACGACGAGGTGGAGGAGGAGCTCGAGCGCCTGCTCTTCCAGGCTGAGTCGCTGCCCGGCATGCGAAATGGGCAGATCGGGCGGATCACGCGCGATACGCGGCCGATCGAGGACTACCGCGCCTTCCTGGTTTCCGAGGCGGGTGATCTGCTGCGCGGGATGCGGATCGGGATCGACTGTGCCAACGGCTCGGCCTCCGCGATCGCTCCCGACCTGCTGCGCGAGCTGGGGGCGAGCGTCACCGCCCTGTCGGCATCCCCCGACGGGACCAACATCAACCTCGATTCCGGCTCGACCCAGCCGCAGGCCCTGGCCGCCGCGGTGCTGGCCGACGGACTCGAGATGGGGATGGCCTTCGACGGCGACGCCGACCGGCTGATCGCCGTCGACGAGCACGGCTCGATCGTCGACGGCGACGGGGTGATGGGCATCTGCGCCCTGGCGCGCCTGGCCGACGGGACCCTGAGCAATGGGATCCTGGTCACGACCGTGATGAGCAACGGCGGGCTCGACCGCGCTGTCGGCGCGGCCGGGGGGCGCGTGATCAGGACCCCGGTCGGCGATCGGCATGTCTTCGAAGCCATGGAGCGGGCCGACGCATCCCTCGGCGGCGAGCAATCGGGGCACGTCATCTTCCGCGACCTGGCCGTGACCGGCGACGGGATTCTGACCGGCATCCAGCTGCTCCGCACGCTGCGCGACACCGGCGCCACGCTCGCTGAGGCAGCCGGCCAGATCCAGATGCTTCCACAGGTGGTGATAAACTCGGCCGTCCGCCATCGGGACCAGTGGGAGGTTGATCCGGAGTTCGCTGTTGCGGTGGCAGAGGCCGACGCCCGTCTTGGCGCGCGTGGACGGATCCTGGTGC
>JBDTMU010000086.1:0-6327 GCA_039934115.1 Chloroflexota bacterium
GTGGGCGCCGGAGCCTGGGGAGAGGGTAGCAGCGCGGGCAAGCGGCCACGCGCTGTGGATTGACGGCGCGAGGAGCTCGAGGGGGGACGGCCGCGGCGATCGGTAGCGTGCAGGCGACCCCGGCCGCGTCGGACCCCCCGGTTGGGTTGACGCGCCGCCCTCCGCGTAGAATCGGCTCCGATGCCGTCGGAGGCCAGCCCAACCACCGACTCCAGTTGCGGTGTGCCCGCACCGGGTCCAAGTGTTGGCTGCGGCGGGCGCGTCGTACAGGCCGTGCAGGGAGGACAACCGGGGTGCGGATCGTGTGGGTGCTCGGCCTTGTGGCCGGACTGGTGGCCGGCGCCGTCGTGCTCTACGACGTTCCTTTACTGGTGAAACTGCTGGTGGGGCTCGCAGTGGTCGTGGTCGGTGTGGCAGGCAGGTTCGGCAGCGTGCTGTTGGCCGGGCTGTTGTTAGGAGCCGGCCTGCTCACCTTCATTGTGCCGCTCGCCACATCCGAACCGACCGCCGTGGGCTCAGCCCTCGGTGTGGCAACGTTGCTGATCGCTAGCGGTGTCGCGTTCAGCTTTCGCGAGCTCTTCCGCGATCGGACGAAGGCGCAGGTTGTGCCTCCTACAGTTGCGCGAGACGAAGACGTCTGACGGCCATGCCGCTCCCTGGCAGCGTGGCCCATCCGCGCGGGCTATGGCCCACTCGCCCGCCAGTCGAAGAGTGCCCGACCGAGCAGATTCACGCTGTAGAGAAGAATCACGTCGGCCACGGGCGCGAGGGCGATCAGGTAAGAGCGCCGTCGCCACAGCACGACGAGCGCCAGGAGCACAACCAGCCAGAGGGCGATGAGCAGCCAGACACCTTCAGTCGGCAACACAAGACCCTGTAATACGAAGACCAAGAACATCGGCAGGTGCAGTCCGATCCCGAAGATCCTCGCCGTCCACAGGAGCCCGTTCGAACGTGCCACGGGACATTCTTATGCAGCCCCCCCTGGAATTCAACAGCCGTGGCTCGCTAGGCGCGCTTCTCGCAAGCCTAGGTCGGAGCCGAGGCATCGCTCCCACTCCGCTGGCAGCTCGTCGGCGTGTGGCGCGACCCGGACAACCCCTCGGAGTGGCAGGCCGTGGCCCGTGGGCTGGGTGAGCCGCCCGATATCGTGACCGGCTATGGCAGCCATACCGGGCTGGCGCTGAACGACCTGGCGAACCGGCTGCGCGAGACACGAGGGTCGGCGACCGGATAGGGCGCGATCCCGCCTACTTGACCTCGGGCGGCCGCCAGGCCGGGGTTCCGGCTGAGATCGCGGCGCTGCTCGACTGAGGTATTTACCCGCATCGCCCGTCCGGCAACAATGGCCGCGAATGAGAGCGCCAGGATGACGGCGGGCAACAGGCTGCAAGCGAGGCTGGTGTTGCTGTGCGGCTTGCCTGCATCGGGCAAGACGACGCTCGCGCGCGAGCTTGCAGGGGCCTATGGCGCGGTGCGGCTCAACCCGGATGAGTGGGAGTTGGCGTTGGACGTTGATCCGTTCGACGAGGGCTTCCAAACCAGACTCGAAGCGGCATTCTGGGAGCTTACGCAGCGGCTCCTGGTGCTGGGAACCTCGGTTGTCCTCGAATGGGGTTTCTGGGCTCGCTCGGAGCGCGACGAGAAGCGCGAGGCCGCACGAACGCTCGGCGTAGCGGTCGAACTCCGTTTCCTCGATGCGCCCTACGGGGAGTTGGTGAGGCGGGTCGGGGATCGCCACGCCGCCGGCGGCCTCGCCATCACCGAGAGTCACATGGAGCGGTATCGAGGCATCTTCCAGCCGCCGACAGACGATGAGCTGGCCCTGTATGACCCTCCTCTCGCAGAGTCAAACTGAGACACTACGTGCAAACCCGATAGGTTGACCTCAGCGGATAGGGCGAGATCCCTCCATCCACCATAGTGCGATACTCGCCCCGGCCAGTGGAACGATGACGCGCGCTACGCGCTTGTCTGGCATCGCCGAAGGATCTCGTCGACAACGTGCTCGATAGGTGCGGTGGCGTCGATGACGATGCCGTTCTCCGGGACGTCATCCTTGGTCTGATGCCATCGCACGATGAGCTCCCTTTCCGTTGGCACTCCGCCGCCCCACTCGTCGTCAGGTCGCACGTCAAGCCGCCGATGCAGCGTCGGAAGGTCGACTTCGAGGACAAGGACGGCATCGAACAGGTGGATGAATTTCGAGAAGTTGCGTGAGCCACCGCAAAGGAACGTAGCCGCATGACTCCGGTCGGCGACCAGGGATCTCACCTTCTCTACATCCCAGATGTGGTGCTCGTGTCCGAAGCCTTCCATCGGTTCACCAGTTTCCGGATCGCCCCGGTAAGCCAGCTCGCGGTCGCCATGAATGGCGTGGTGGCCGCGGCGCTGCAGCTCATCACAAACGGAAGTCTTGCCGGTGCCGGAAAGGCCTTCGATTAGAAAATTCCTCCTGCCCATGCGCTGGAGAATAAGCCGGTGACGGGCATCGGAACGATGGTTTGTACGAGCTGCCAGGCGGTGCAATTCAACAGTGGTGGGATAGGAAAAGTCGGCATTCATCTCTATTCCTGCCTAGCATTGCCCGATGAGCGAGAAGCGAACGACTGCTCGGGCATTCCACGACGCCGTCGAAGTCGAGGACTGGCGGGTCCTTTTCTCTGGCGCCCACGCCTACTTCCACGTCGGATCGTTCGCGGATGTGGGCCACTTCCCAGACGTGTTCGAGAACGATCGAGTTCGCGTGATCGAGACCTCGATACCGGCCGGCGACATCACGCCGAGTTCACGCCCACCTTGACGCCTCGCTCCCAGAAGTGGCACCATCTCAGCATGAGTGACACCAATCTGTTGTCGGTGGGACCAAAGGGGCGGGTCGTCATCCCGGTAGAGATCCGTCGTCGCCTGGGGATTGCGGAGGGAAGCCAGCTGGTGGCATTGGTCGAAGGTGACGGCGTGCTGCTGCTTCCGCGCAGCGCCGTTCGGGAGCGCCTGCGCGGCATGTTCACGAACGTTCGGACCAGCATGGCGAAGGAGCTGGTCCGGGATCGAAGGGCTGCCGCGAAGCGGGAGTCGAGCGGCGGATGACAACCGTGGTGGACGCGTCGGTTGTCCTTGCCTGGCTCCAGAACGAGACGGGGAGCGAGGTTGCGGAGCGGCACCTGGTGGAGGGCGTCATCGGTGCTGCGAACTGGTCCGAGGTGCTCCAGAAAGCCCGACAGCATGGGGCGGAGACGGGCCTGGTCGCCCGCCTGCTCACCTCGTTCGGCCTGACCGTGGAGGACGTCACCGCGGCCGATGCAGAGCGAGCGGCGGACCTGTGGCGCCAAGGGTCGCCGCTGTCGCTCGCAGATCGGCTCTGCCTTGCCCTTGGTCTCCGGCTTGGAGCCAGCGTGGCGACGACCGATCGGGCATGGGAGGCCGCTCCACGGGGGCCGGCGCTGATCCTGGTGCGCTGACAGGCTGCCCTGGCTGCGGATCGTTCGTCCGTCAGGGATTGGCCGCCAGGAAGCTTTCGACGGCGCCGAAGAACGCATCCGGCTGTTCCAGGAAGGCGAAATGGCCGGCACCAGTGAGGCGCTGGTGGACCGCGCCCGGGATGGCATCGGCCAGTCGTTCCGCGAAGGATTCGGGAATCGGGTCAAGGTCGGCCGACAGCACCAGGGTCGGGCATTTGATCATGCTGAGGCTGGCCAGCGCGGCCGCCGTGTCGAGTTGGCCAAACAGCATCCCCTCCTGCTCCACCGCCGTTGCTGCCCCATGCGCGGTTATCG
Source organism: Chloroflexota bacterium (assembly GCA_039934115.1). GTDB lineage: Bacteria > Chloroflexota > Limnocylindria > QHBO01 > QHBO01 > CF-167. Next base: position 3,777 of record JBDTMU010000086.1, read on the forward strand.
CATAGGGGATCGTCGTCGCGGTCGCGCGATCGGTGAAGAAGGGCAGGTACATGTTGCGGATGTAGGCCTCGACCCCTGCGGGCTCGCGCCGGGTGAACGCCTCGCTCTGCTGGATGCTGGCCATCCCTTCGTCGTCGGCGGGCGTGCGGAGGGCGGTCATGGCCGCCTCCAGCTGCTCCCAGGCCATGCCGGCGCTGTCGAACGGCGGCCCGGGCATGGCGGCGACCAGCCTGCTGACGCGGTCCGGGTGGGCCGCCGCAAACAGCATCGCGATGTTCCCGCCGATGCTATGGCCGAGGACGGCTGCCTGGTCCACGCCAAGGTCATCAAGCACGCTCACCAGATCGGCGATGGAGCGGTCGATCGACAGGCCGGGCGCATCGCCCAGGGCCGATCGTCCGCTGCCCCGCTGGTCGGGATAGATGACCCGATGCCCATCGGCCAGGCGGTCCATGGCCGGGCGCAGGTACCAGTGCCCGAGCGCGGTTCCGCCCAGGACAAGGATCGGCAGTCCCGAGCCGATGGACCAGTAGAACAGCTCGGTCCCGCCGGCACGAACGCTCCCCTCGGTTGATTGCATCGACGCCCGCATGATCCTGCCCTCCATCACCCGGCTTCAAGCCCGACGCGTGGAACGCTAGACCATGGTCCTACTCCAATATCAAGCCCCCTCCGCGCGCGATCACGCGGAATGGCAGCGCTCATTCGCTGGCAGTGAACCTCGGCGGCTTCATCGTTTCGTCACGGGCGGGCCATACTCTCGGTTCGAGATGGCCACGCTGCTTATCGTCGATGACGACCCCAAGATCCGGGACCTGCTGCGGCTGTACGTCGAGCGCGAGGGGCACCGCGCCGTCTTTGCCGCGGACGGGTTGGAGGCGCTGGCCGTGGCACGCGACCAACGGCCGGCACTGGTCGTGCTGGACGTCATGCTGCCGGGGCTGGACGGGTTCGAGGTCTGCAGTCGGCTGCGCGACGAGAGCGACGTCCCAATCCTGTTGCTGACGGCGCGCAGCGGCGACTCTGACAAGGTGGTTGGACTCGACCTGGGAGCGGATGACTACGTGGTCAAGCCGTTCAGCCCACGCGAGCTGATGGCGCGCATCCGAGCCCAGTTGCGGCGCCATGCCGCACCCGCCCCCGACCAGCCGATCCTTCTGGCCGAGGGGCTGGTGGTCGACCCCAACGCGGTCTCGGTCGAAGTCGACGGCAGGCCGATCACGACCACGCCGACCGAGTTCCGCATCCTGCATGCCCTCATGCGTCGTCCCGGTCGGGTGCTGACCCGCGACGAGCTGATCGTGGCGGTCCACGGGGAGAGTTACCCGGGCATCTTCGACCGCACCATCGACGTTCACCTCGGCCGGCTGCGGCGCAGGCTGGGTGACGCCGCGGCTGCGCCCCGCTTCATCGCCACCGTCCGCAGCGTCGGCTACAAGTTCATCGGCCCGGTCGAGCGCCAGGCACCGGCGGCCTGACCGATGTGGTCGTTGCGGGTTCGGCTGATCGCGCTCTTCACCCTCCTCTCGCTGCTGGTCGCGGGGGTCATCGTCCTGGCCGTGCTCCAGTTCAGCGCGGAGCAGGTGATGCACCTCATCATGGTCGGCAACAACAGCGCCACGCAGGCGCAGGCGATGTTCGATCAGTACGTCGTCCGCGTCCTGCTGATCGGTGCGCTGGCCGGGATCCTGCTCGGCAGCCTCCTGGCGTGGTGGCTGGTGCGGCGGCTCATGCGCCCGCTCGACCAGCTCACCGATGCGTCCCGCTCGATCGCGGTCGGCGACCTGGCGGCGCGCGTCCCGGAGCCGCCGGACCCCGAGCTGCAGCGCCTCGCCCAGTCGTTCAATCGCATGGCGGCCACGCTCGAGCACGCCGAGCAGCTGCGGCGCGCCTTGGTCGAGGACGTGGCCCACGAGCTGCGCACCCCGCTCACCAGCCTGCGGGGCTATACAGAGGCCCTGGCCGATGGCGTGGTGGCGCCCAGCCCCGAGATGCTGCGCACCGTCCACGAGGAGATCGAGCGCCTCACCCGCCTGGTCGAGGAGCTGGATCAGCTGGCCCGCGGTGAGCCCGGCGAGCGTGCTCTCACCCGAACGGGCGTGGACCTGACCGCCGTCGTGCGCAAGACGCTCGAGCTCGCCTCGCCCGAGCTGGCGGAGCGGCGAATCGAGGTCCGCGTCGAGGACGGCGAGGCGCTGCCGCTCATCTGGGCCGATGCCGACGCGGTCGGCCAGGTGGTGAGCAACCTCATCCAGAACGCCGGACGCTACACGGATCCGGGCGGTACGATCACCGTCCGCCTGCAGGGGGATCGCGACCGGCTGCGTTGTGCCATCGAGAACACCGGCGCCGAGATTCCGCCCGACCAGCTGGACCTGATCTGGGAGCGGCTGCATCGGGTCGACCGCTCGCGCACGCGGGCCAGCGGCGGGGCGGGGATCGGCCTGGCGATCGTGCGCCAGATCGTGCGGGCGCATGGGGGCAGCGTGGGCGCGTCATCGGCCCATGGCCGGACCGAGGTCTGGTTCAGCCTGCCGGTGGTGGGCGCCGC
>JBDTMU010000087.1:0-6243 GCA_039934115.1 Chloroflexota bacterium
CGGCCACCTTCCTTTCCGAATGAACGACTACTGGGTCGACCAGGCTCAGTCGCCTCCGCCGCCCAAGGTTGCGCTCAGCCCCGTGATGAAGGCGGCCTTATCGGCGTCGGAAAGGCCCGCCTCCGGATGGGCCAGCTGGTACCGGAACGGAGGCATCTCGCCCGATGAAACCATCTCCGCCGACTCGGCGCCCTGGCCGGCGCCCCAGGTGGAGAAGTTGAGGTGCCGGCGACCCTCGTCGACGTCGCGCTGGACCAGCCAGGACGCGGGCGCGATGTTGCTGTACCAGGGCCAGACGGTCTGGTTGCTGTGGCAGTCGAAGCAGGCGATGACCGCGGTGGCGCGGGTGGCGGGCGAGTCCCACGTGGGCTCGCTGACCACCGGGGAGTTGGTGTGGTCGCGGCCGTACGGCACGAGCTGGATCACGAGCAGCCCGACCATGCCGACCAGGAAGAGAATCACGATCGCTCGCTTCATCACTTCGCAGATTACCCGGCGGTGCGCGCGGCGGATAGCCCCGATGCGCACAACGCCGCTGGCGGGCTCGTTTGCACCTCCTGCAAGCAACAGCCAAGTAAGCTCGGCCGGAAGGCGGAAATCGGCCCAACCTGGCTAGGATTTGCACCCACGGCAAACGAGAGACATGGAGTGGCCGATTTGGGCGACAAGTTGGTCGTTGTTTGCGCCGGGGGCAAATTGGGAGCGCCAGGCGGCCGGCTTCGGGGTGCGGCGCCTCAGGTGGCAGAATGAGCCATGACCCAAGCGCGTGATACCCCGATGGGATCGCTCCTCGACACGGCCCGAACCGCCCTCGAGCGCCACGAATGGCGGGCCGCCTTCGACAGCCTGTCTGCGGCCGATGCGAAGGAGTCGCTGGCCCCGGAGGCGTTGGAGCTGCTCGCCGACGCGGCCTGGTGGACCGGCCAGCTGCCCGTCGCGATCGAGGTGCGCGAACGGGCCTTCGCCGCTGCCTCGAAGGCGGGGGACTTCCAGACCGCGGTGGTGGCTGCCATCAACCTGGCACGCGACAGCGTCTTCCGGCTGGCGATGCCGGTCGCGGAAGCCTGGATCAAGCGCGCGGAACGCATGCTCGAAGGGACGGAAGAGAATCCCGGCCACGGCTGGGTGGCCGGGGTGCGCGCGGGACTGGCATCGGTCGGCGGCCAGAACGAGGAGTCGATCCGGCAGGCCACGCGCGCGGTCGAGATCGCGGAGCGGCTGGGCTTGCCGGATCTCAAGGCCTTCGGCATGGCCGGGAAAGCGGCAGGGCTGCTGGCGAGGGGCGACATCGAAGAGGGGCTGGCCCTCGCGGACGAGGCGGCCACCGCCGCGATCAGCGGAGAGCTGGCGCCGGGTATAGCCGGCGGGGTCTTCTGTGCCGCGATCGAGGCCTGCGCGGGGATCGGCGACGTGCGGCGAGCCCTCGAATGGACCGAGGCCCAGGATCGATGGTGCAAGCGCGAAGGCATCAACGGCTTCCCCGGCATGTGCCGCCTCTTCCGCTCTGACGTGAAGCGCATGCACGGCGCCTGGCCGGAAGCGGAGGCAGAGGCACGGCTGGCATCCAGTGAGCTGCTTGGCTACATTCCCGGGGCGGCTGGGTTGGCGTTGTACCAGGTCGGCGACATCCGGCTCCGACGCGGCGACCTGCCTGCCGCCGAAGAGGCGCTGCTGGGAGCTCACGGGCTTGGGCAGGACACGGAGCCGGCGCTATCGCTGCTGCGGCTGGCCCAGGGAAAGACCGCCGCCGCCGTCGAGTCGATCCACCGCGCCCTGACCGAGCCGGGGCGCTCCTCGTGGCGCGCGCCGTCCGACAGCGCGGTGTATCGGTTGAGCCTGTTGCCGGTGCAGGTCGAGATCCTGCTGGCAGCGGGGGACGTGCCAGGGGCGAGGGCGGCCGCAGACGAGCTCATCGGGCTGGCGGAGAAATTCAACACCCCAACCGTCCTTGCCAACGCCGCGTCTTCCGACGGCATCGTCTTGCTCGCCGAGCAGCGGTTCGCGGAGGCCGGCGGGCGGCTGCGCGAGGCAATTGGGCTCTGGTCGGGTGTCGACGCACCCTACGAGACAGCGCGCATGCGGCTTGCCCTGGCCGATGCCTACCGGCGAGAGGAGCAGGGCGATCGGGCCGCGATCGAGGCTCGGACCGCGCGCGATGCGTTCGAACGCCTGGGAGCGGGGCCGGACCTCCGGCAGGCGGACGCGGTGCTCGCCGAGCTGGCGGGTGGCGCCGAGGCCACGCCCCTGGGCATGGCGACCGCCCGCATCGAGCGTGTCTTCATGTTCACCGACATCGTCGACTCGACCCGGCTGGCCGAGACGCTTGGGGACGAGGCCTGGGACGGCGTCATCCGTATGCACGACCGGATCCTGCGCTCGGCGGTCGCCGAGCAGGGCGGGGAAGAGGTCAAGGCTACCGGCGACGGGTTCTTCCTCGCGTTCGCTGATGCCGACCAGGCGATCGAGGCGGCAGTCACCATCCAGCGACGGCTGGCCGAGCAGCGCCGCGCCCAGGGGTTCGCGCTGGCGGTCCGCATCGGCATCCATGGCGCAGCCGCCAACCGGGTGGGACTCGACTACGTGGGAACCGGCGTCAACCAGGCCTCACGCATCGGCGCCGCAGCCGAAGGGGGTGAGATCCTGGTGAGCGCATCCACCCTGGCCGTTGCCAGGCATTCGTTCGGCGAGCGTGACCGCCGCACGGTGGAGCTCAAGGGCCTGTCCGCTCCGGTCGAGGTGGTCTCCATCGGCTGGAGCTGAGGGGGTATCGTCCGGATGCGATGACCCCCCGACGCCCACGGATCCACCTCCCCGCCTGGCGCGTCCGTCGTGCCGCAGAAACGGCCGAGCACGCGACCGCGCCCGAGGTCTCGATGGAGTCGCGACCCCACGCCGAGCAGCTCCCGTTGGAGCAGAGCATCGTGGATGCCGCGATCTACGAGCAGGGCAAGCGGATCGAGGGCTCGGCCACCATGGCGGACACCGCCGCCCGGCTGCGCGAGCACCCCGGCGCGATGGCCTGGATCGGTTTGTTTCGGCCTGATGAGACCCAGCTCCTGGCACTCGCCGAGGAATTCGGCCTGCACGAGGTGGCGGTCGAGGACGCGATCGTCGCCCACCAGCGGCCGAAGCTGGAGCGCTACGACGAGACCCTCTTCGTCGTGCTGCGGGCCGCCACCTACCTGGACGAGGTGGAGGAGGTCGAGTTTGGCGAGATCCACCTCTTCGTGGGGCCGGACTTCATCATCACCGTGCGCCACAGCCGAACGCCCGATCTCGCCGCGGTCCGCCAGCGGATGGAGGCCGATCCGGAGCTGCTGAGCCTCGGCCCGGAGGCCGTCCTGTACGCGATCGTGGACAGCGTGGTGGACGGCTACGCCCCGGTGGTGGCGGGGCTGCAGAAGGACATCGACGAGATCGAGACCGAAGTCTTCCACGGCGACCCGGCGGTGAGCCGGCGCATCTACGAGCTGTCGCGCGAGGTGATCGAGTTCCAGCGCTCGACGCGGCCCCTGCTCGCCATGCTCGAGGGGCTGGTGACTGGCTTCGACAAGCACGGGACCAACGAGGAGCTGCGCCGATACCTGCGCGACGTCGCCGATCACGCCACCACCGTCGTCGAACGGGTCGATGCCTTCCGCCAGATGCTGTCGGACATTCTCAGCGTGAATTCCACGCTCGTGAACCAGGCGCAGAACGAGGAGATCAAGGGCCTGACGGTGGCGAGCTACGAGCAGAACGAGCAGGTCAAGCGGATCTCGGCCTGGGCGGCAATCCTCTTTGCGCCGACCCTGATCGCCAGCATCTACGGCATGAACTTCGTCAATATCCCCGAGCTGGACTGGGTCTTCGGCTATCCGCTTGCGCTGGGGCTGATGGTGGTGACGAGCGTGACCCTGTACCTCATCTTTCGCCGCCGAGGCTGGCTCTAATCGCCTCGTTGCCGACCGGGATTTGCACGGAGCGCACGTAAGGGCCAAGCAGGGCCGAGCAAGGCACCTTGAGAGTCCCTATTTGGCCTGGATTTGCACCCAGCGCAAACGGTGGGCAAGTAGCGGCCGATTTGGACGCCAAGTTGGCTCTTGTGTGCACCCGGCGCAAACCAAGGCGGCTAGCCGGGGTTGAGCAGGCGCCCCGCCTCGGCGATGCGTCGCATCCAGGGCAGCTCGCGCTCCAGGGTCGTCTCCGGGCCATGGCCGGGCAGGACCCGCAGCCCAGGAGGCAGATCACGCGCCAGGCGAGCGAGGCTCGCGACCATCGCCGCGTCGTCGCCACCGGGCAGATCGGTGCGGCCGTAGGTGCCGGCGAAGAGCACGTCGCCGCTGAGCAGCAGCCCGGCCCGCTCCTCGTACAGGCAGACCGATCCCTCCGTGTGGCCCGGCGTGTGCAGCACGTCGAACACGAGGTCGCCGATCGTCAGCTGCTCGCCCTCCTGCAGGTGGCGGGTCGCGACGCTCGGCTCCATGTCGAGCCCGTAGTTGTTGGGCGCCGAGAGCCGATGCTCGTCCAGCGCATGGATGGCAAGCGGCGCCCCGGATCCACGTACCAGCGGTGCGTTGTCGAAGACGTGGTCGATGTGCCCGTGCGAGTTGGCCACCAGGTGCAGGGTCAGCCCGTTCGCCACGACGCGCGCGAGGAGCGGATCTGCCGCACCCAGGCCGGGGTCAAGGACCAGGGCATCGGGCGAGCGGCCGTCCCAGACGAGGTACGCATTGGCCCGCCATGGCCCGAATGCGCCGACCTCGAGGCGCGGGTGGTGGTCGGGCGCGCCGGCGCGTTCGACGGTGGGATCGGCCTCGCTCATGGGCGGAGGATAGGGCACCATCTGACGATGGCACTCGACCCTCCCTCCCGCTCCTGCGGCGGCGAGGAGCTCGCACGGATCGGCTTTGACGGTCGCCGGGCCGCGGAGGACCAAGAGGAGTGGTGTTGCAACGGTCCGCGGCGGGAGACGCAGGAGCTGATCGACGTCCTCCTCGCCGAAGGGGTGACGGGTGCCTCCGTGCTGGACATCGGGGCTGGCGTGGGCGCGGTGCACATCTCACTCCTCGAGGCTGGCGCCGCCGATGCCGTGGACGTGGACGCCTCGCCCGACTACCTCGACGCCGCTCGCGCCGAGGCGGAACGGCGTGGCCTGGCGGGCCGCGTTGACTATCGGCTCGGGGACGTGGTCGAGCTCGCCGCCGACCTGCCACCGCCCGAGATCGTGACAGCCGATTCGGTGATCTGCTGTTATCCCTACCTGCCGGAGTTGCTCGCCGCAGCCACACGCTCGGGGCCGCGCCTCGTTGGCCTGACCTACATCCACGACGCCTGGTGGCTGCGGGTCATGATGCGGATGTCGAACGCCATGTGGTGGTCGCGGGGGCTCCCTGACCGATGGAGCATCCACCGCCACGCGGAGGTGGATCGGCTCATGGCCGAAGCAGGCTATGCGGTCATCCACGACGGCAGGACCCGATGGTGGCGGGTGGCCGTCTACCGGCGGGTTACTGCTCGCTAGCGCCGGCCGGACCGATCGGGCCTGACCGACCATCGGCCACGATCAGGCCAAAGGCGGTGGCCAGTGCATCGGCCAATCTGTCCTCGACCGCGACCATGTCGACCGGGTGGCCGAGCTCCGCCGCCAGGGTGGTGACCTCCTTGTCGGCGATCCCGCACGGGATCATCTCGCCGAACCAGCGCAGGTCGGTGTTCACGTTCAGGGCCAGGCCATGGGTCGTGACGCCGCGCTTGACGCGCACACCGATGGCGGCCAGCTTGCGACGGCCCTCGACCCAGACGCCGATGAGCCCGTCCTGCGCACGCGCCTCGACCCCGAAGGCGGCAGCGGTCTCGATGATCGCGGCCTGGAGAGAGCGGACGTATCGGCGCAGGTCGAGCGGGTCGCGCAGCTCGACGATGGGGTAAGCCACCAGCTGCCCCGGTCCGTGGAAAGTGATGTCGCCGCCGCGGTCGACGCGCAGGAACTGCGCCCCGATCTCGGTCAGTCGCTCGGGGGTCGCGAGCAGGTTGGCCTCGTCCCCCCCGCGACCGATGGTGTAGACCGGGAAGTGCTCCAACAGCAGGAGCTGATCGCCGATCCGGCGCTCCCGTCGTTGCTCGGCCAGCTCGTCCTGGAGCTCCCAGGTGGGCTCGTAGGGGACGGTGCCAAGCCTTTCGACGAGCAGCTTTCCGCCGTGTCCGACGAGGAGCGGGCGCTCGTCGCTGGCCGGGGTAAAGGGAGCGTCGCGCCGGGGGCGG
>JBDTMU010000088.1:0-6152 GCA_039934115.1 Chloroflexota bacterium
GGACTCTCCTGTCTGATCGCGTCCACCAGGACCGGTCAGTTCACGGAATGGAGGGATGGGTGCAGGCAACGCTGGTCGACCAGGCCAAGCGAGGGGACGCGGAAGCGTTCGACTCGCTGGCGCGCATGGTTGGCGACCGCTGCATGGGCATCGCGTTTCGGATCCTGCGCGATGCCGATCTGGCAGAGGACGCCGTCCAGACCGCGTTCATCACGGCCTGGCGCGAGCTGCGCTCCCTGCGAAACCCCGATCTCTTCGAACCGTGGCTCCATCGGATCCTGACCCACGCCTGCTATGCCGAGGCCAGGCATCGCACGCGCTGGGCGGCGGGCATCCGGCTCCTCCCGGCGGAGCCCGTGCACGGGCTCGACAACACCCTGACCGTGGACGATCGCGATCAGCTCGAACGGGCCCTCCGAAGGCTCACCATCGAGCAGCGCGCCGTCCTGGTCTTCCATCACTACCTCGGGCTGTCCATTTCCGAGGTGGCGGATCGCATCGGTATTCCTGTCGGGACGGCTAAGTCCCGCCTGCACCACGCGACCCGGGCGATGCGGGCCAGCCTCGAGGCTGATGCCCGGACGTCCACCAACCAGGAGCGAATGGCATGACCGCGTCTCGAGATCCCGATCGCCTCATCCGCGACTTCTTCAAGGAAGGCCTGGATGAACTGCCCGACCCGGTCTACGACGCGGTTCGTGACCGCATTGATCAGACACGACAACGGGCCGATGTCGGCCTGTGGAGGACAGCTCTCATGAGCAAGACCATGCAGTACGGCCTGGCGGCCGCGGCGGTGATCGTCGCCATCATCGGTCTTCGGACCCTGGCTGTCGGCCCGACTCCCGGCAGCAGCCCATCGGCCGAGCCATCGGCCACGGCCTCCGCCACCGCGCCATCGAGCGCCGTTGACGACCTCCTGAACGCCTTCCTCGAGGCCCGCATTGCCGGTGAGGGGGCGCAGCAATATCTGGACCCCCCCGAGCAGGACATCCCGCTCCTCTACGCGACGACCTCGGGAGCCCCTTACGAGCGGGCTGAGTTCGAGCGAGTTCTTGGCATCGAGTGGCCGTATGGTCTCACGGCGTTCAAGGTTCGGCTGTTTGCCGGGGACACGGTGGTCGAACAGCTCTTCTTTGCGGGCCCCGACAGTCCCCTGCTCAGGTATGAGGTGGACGGTTTTGGAACCGACATCGCGCCGACGACCGAGGACGGCCAGCCCGTGGCCATGCCCTACACCTACTTCGACGGCGAGGTGACCCTCCACGCGGCCCACCCGTGGATCTTTCCCGACCCCAACACTTACCCCAACCCTTTCGGCCGGCTGATCCCGGAAGGCCCGGGCGTGCCGCCGACAACCGACGGCGGGCAGCGCCATGACGGCTGGGATCAGCTCTTCCTGATCGCCGACCCCGCGATGGGCGGGGCGGGGTGTCTGACAGGCCCGAGTTCAGTCGACGCCGCGGCGCTGGCCGAGAGCATCCGGTCCAACCGCGACCTGGGGGCAACCGCTCCGGTAGCGGTGAGCGTTGGGGGGGGCGAAGCACTGATGATGGACGTGAGGATTGCCGCCGGAACGACTATCTCGGTGGCCGCCGACGAGCAGGGCAACTTCTGCGACGGTGGGGTCCTGAAGCCCGTCTTCGACGATGGGTCCGTGGGCGCGCGGACGTATTTCGACAACGGCCTCTTGACAGGCCAAGCCACGGGGGACTGGATGCGGCTCTACCTGGTCGACGTGATCGAGGGGACGTCCATGCGGATACTGGCCATTGCGATCGTTGCGCCGGAGTCGCGCTTCGAGCGAGCGGTGGAGGCGGCAGCGCCGATCATCGACTCGATCGAGTTCCGCGCCCCGTGACCGCGACCTTCGAGCAGCTGGACGCAGCATCGCTCAGATCGACCAGGTCTGGGTCCTGGACGTGGACGGCACCCTGGTGACGATCGATGCGGCGTGGTACGAGGGGACCCCGGCGAACGTCCGCGCCGAGTTGGACTCCATTCTCGCGTCGATGACGTTCGGGTAGCACGCGTTCGACCGTGGGCCGGCGCGTGGCGACCGCGCGCCGGCCCAAACGAGTCCTACCAGCGCTCCTCGTGCACCATCGCGTCCAGCGGCTTGCGCCCGCCGCGCTTGTTCGGAGCGGCGAGCTCGGCAGGATCGGCCGGGTAGCCAAACGAGAGCAGGTAGTGGCACCTTCGGTCCGACGGCAGGCCGAGCAGTTGGCCGACCAGCTCCTGCTCGAAGACGGTGGCTGGCGCGCTGCCGATCCCCAGCTCCCAGGCGGCCAGGACCATGTTCTGGGCCGCCCGTCCGAGGTCCCACATGCGGGTGTTGCGCCATCCCGCGCTCTCGTCGGGCGTGACGAGCGCGACCGCCATGGCGGCGCCGGCCAGGTGGTCAGCGTACTTGCCGACGCCGGTCAGCTCCTTCAGGTGGTCACGGTCGCGGATCACGATGAACGCCCAGGTCTGCTCGTTCTTCGAGCTGCCCGTCCGCCGGGCGGCGTTCAGGATGCGAGCCTCGTGCTCAGCTGAGAGCGGCCGCTCGGCGAAGTCGCGGATCACGCGGATCGTGTTGATCGCTTCCCAAGTGTTCATCGGTCCAGCATAGGTTTGAACGCTGGCGTCGGTCGCCGACTCATACTCACCGATTGGCCGCATCTGTGGTCAACGGGAGAGGTTGAGGGATGGAGCGGAGGCTCGTCGAGCTGGCGATGCACGGCGACGAAGAGGCGTTCGACATGTTGATCGGACGCATCGGGGATGGCCTTCACTCCGTGGCGCGCAGGATCCTGCGTGACACGACCCTGGCGCAGGACGCGACGCAGGAAGCTTTGCTCGATGCGTGGCGTAACCTGCCCCGGCTGAGGGATCCCGACCGCTTCGAGGCCTGGGCCTATCGGCTCCTCGTGAACGCATGTCATGCCGAAGCGCGCCGCGAACGACGTCATCGCGGCAACCTGACGCTGCTGCCTCACGACGATCCGGTGGTGCCCGACTCGGCCTCACGCATCGCCGTCCAGGACGAGCTCGATCGCGCGTTCCGGGGGCTCAGCGTTGAGCATCGGACCGTGGTCGTGCTGGTGCACTACCTGGGCCAGACGCCGTCGGAGGCGGCCGAGACGATGGGGACGCCCGTCGGCACGGCTCGCTCCCGCCTGCACTACGCACTCGAACACCTGCGCGCGTCCATCGAGGCCGATGCGCGGGCGACAAAGCGAGGCACGGCATGACACGCGACGACGACTTCATCGGTCAGCTCGAGGGCTACCTCGACGAATACGAGGGGCTGACCCCCCTGCCCGATGCGGTTCGCAATGCCATCCGCGCCGAGCTTCCAACGACAAGGCAGATCGGCTGGCTTGCCAAGCCGATGCGGAGGTTCAATTTCATGAACAGCAGCATGGTTCGCTTCGGCCTCGCGGCCGCTGCGATCGTCCTCGTCGTGCTTCTCGGAATCCGGCTTCTGCCCGGAGCGAACGTGGGGAGCGACGCCACGCCAACGCCGGAACCCACCCCTACCGTGACGCCGCTGGCGCTACGCCCCGGCCTGCTCGAGCCCGGGACGTACGTCATGAGCAATGTGGACCCGCCGATCCGGACTAGCGTTCAGTTCACGTTCACCGTGCCGGCGGGCTGGTCCGCCAGGCCCGATGACCTCTACATCTCCAAGCAGCTGCGAACCTCGTCCGGCGAGCTTTCGTTCGTTCCGTGGGTCGTCACCCACGTCTACGCCGACGCCTGCCACTCCGAGGGGACGCTCACCGCGGTGGGACCGACGGTCGATGACTTGGTCGCCGCATTGGTGGACCAGGCCAATTCGGATGCCACGGCGCCCGTTGATGTCGAGGTTGGCGGTTATCCGGCCAAGTTCATAACCATGTCAGTCCCGACAGACCTGATTGGTTCGACGTGCCGATTCCCCGGCATGCTCATTCAAATCTGGGCCGATCCGGCCGAGACCGACTTCTTCGCACTTCCCGTTGACCCGGCGAACCCCGCCGCGGACTCTGGGAGCGCCGCGTACATCGTTGACGTCAACGGCGAGCGAGTGGTGATCCTCTCCGGGTACACGTCGGGCTCGTCGGCGGCGGACATCGCCGAGCTCGAGTCGATCATCGGGTCCATTCACTTCGAGCCGTAGCCCCGGACGGTCGACCGATGCCGGCGTGGCGCAATCCACGCCGGCATCACGCACCGGTGGGTCGCGTGCCCACGGGCGTCAACTCAGGTGCTCCTGATTACCCTGGCTTATGCTCCTGCACCGATCAGCCTTTTGCGGTGCCGCCTGATAAGCCGGAGTGATACTTCCGCACGGATGCTGGCCCATCGGTGCAGGACGATAACTGGGGCTTATCGGAAGCTACGCCTCCAGGACCTCTATCCGGATCCGCTTGTTGATGCGGCCCTTGGACTCGTAGCCCGTCACCCGCACCCGGCCGATCTCGCCGGTGTGGGAGACATGCGTCCCACCATCGGCCTGGAGGTCGAGCCCAACGATCTCGATGGTCCGCACTTCCTGAATCCCCTCCGGCAGCAGGTTGATCTTGGTGCGGATCAGGTCGGGGATGGCGAATGCCTCGTCCCGCGGCAGGACGGCGACCCGGATCTCGCGATCAGCCTCGATCTCCACGTTGACCCGACGCTCGATCTCCGCGACCAGCTCGCCCGTCATCGTCTCGAACTCGAAGTCCATGCGTCCGGCGAGCGGCTCCATGTTGCCGCCGGTGACGGACGCTCCCCAGTCGCGCCAAACGACGCCACACAGAACGTGCAGCGCGGAATGGGTCCGCATCAGCGCGTGGCGGCGGTCCCAGTCGAGCTCTGCGCTGACCAAGGTGCCGACCACCGGCAGCTCTCCCTCCACCAGGTGCCAGATATCGTCGCCGGACTTGCGTGCGCCGGTGACGCGCCACGCGGCGTCGGCATCGGTCCGCAGCCAGCCCGTGTCAGCCGGCTGCCCACCGCCACCCGGGTAGAAGACCGTGATGTCCAGGAGCACCGCTCCGTCATCGGCCTGGAGCACAGTCGCCGGGGTTGTCCGAGCATAGGCATCGGTGTAGGCGAGGTTGTTGCTCACGCCGAGCAGGCTAGCAGCCGGTACCATGCTGTGCGCCATGGACTTTTCCGCCACCGTCGACAGCCTGCTGGATGAATACTTCCGCCTCCAGCCGGCCGATGCCACCGAGCTTGGCGAGCACGCCTACGACCACCACTGGCCGGACCTGACCGATGCCGGGCAGGCCGCCTGGTCCGACTGGCTGCGCGATGCCGAGGCACGTGTCCAGGCGGTCGAGCCCGGGGCGCTGACCAACGACGAGGCGATCGACCGGCGGATCCTGCTCGAGAACCTGGCGGCCATGCGGTTCGCGACCGATGAGCTGCGCGAGACCGAGTGGAACGCGATGGTGTACGTGTACCTGTTCGGCGGCGCCCTGTTCACGATGCTGGCGCGCGAGTACGCGCCGATCACGGAGCGGTTGAACGCGTTGGCGTCCCGCCTGCGCGGCCTGCCGGTCGCGCTCGATGGCGCTCGCGAAGCGCTGAGCGGGGAGGGCGGCCGGCCAGTGAGCCGCTTCCACGCCGAGAAGGCGGTGGACCGGATGGCCGGCGTCGCGGACCTGGCCGGGCTAGCCGTGGCGGAGGCACAGGCCGTTGGTGACGCTGCGCTGCTCGCCGACGTCCAGGTCGCCGCGGATGTCGCAACGGCGGCAATCGAAACGTGGACGAAGTGGCTTCGCGACGAGCTGCTGCCGACCGTCGACGGCGACTTCCGGCTGGGGCCGGAGCTCTACGCCGCCAAGTTCCGCCACTCCCTGAAGAGCACGGTCACGCCCACCGAGCTCGAGGCGATGGCCCTCGAGGAGTACGACCAAACGCGTGCCGAGATGACCCGCATCGCGCGCTCGATCTGGAGCGATTGGATGGGCGACGCCCCGCCCCCGGAGAGCGGCGACGAGGCCGTGCGCAGCGTGCTCGACGCGATCGGGGCAGACCACCCGCGCGCCGACGAGCTGCTCGACTTCTGCCGCGCCGAGAACGAGCGGATCGAGGCGTTCGTGGCCGAGCACGACGTCATCGGCCTCACCGAGGAACCGCTCCAGATCATCTGGACCCCCGGCTTCCTGCGCAACTTCGGCGGCGCGATG
>JBDTMU010000089.1:0-6138 GCA_039934115.1 Chloroflexota bacterium
AGCCCATCGTGCCGAGCAGGAGGACCGCCAGCAGCGCCAGCAGCCAGATCCACCATGGCTGTCCCTCGTCGCGCGGCTCGGGATAGCGCTGGAGCGGGCGGCCCGGCGGCGCGCCCCGTGAGCCGGCGACGCCGTTCGGGGGCATGCCGGAGATCGCGGCGCGATCCGACGGCAGGGTGACCCTTGGCGGCACGTAGACCGTCGGCTCTCCGGCAGCCGGCGTGGTGGGGACGGCGACGGCGGCAACCGCGTTGGCGGCATCCGGGTCGCGCTGCCAGACACGGAGCGCCTCGGCGAAGGCTCCGGCATCCGGGTAGCGATTGGCAGGATCGCGCTCGAGCGCGCGCATCACGATCGCCGACAGGCCCGGCGGCACCGGCCCATGGGCCGTCGGCGGTGCCGGATCCTCGCTCAGCCGCTTCAGCGCGACGCCCGCCGCGGAGTCGCCCTCGAACGGGCGGCGGCCGGTCAGCATCTCGTACAGCACGATCCCGAGCGCGTAGACATCGGACTGGCCGGTCACCTCGTCGCCACGCGCCTGCTCGGGGCTGAAGTAATGGACCGATCCGAGCGTTGTGCCCGTGACCGTCATGGAGGCCTCGCTCACGGCCCGGGCGATCCCGAAGTCGGTCACCTTCACGTCCTGGTCGATCAGGATGTTTCCCGGCTTCACGTCCCGGTGCACGATCCCGCGCCGATGCGCGGCCTCGAGAGCAGACGCCACCCCGATCGCGATGCGAACGGCGTCATCGGTCTCCAGGTGCCCGTGCTTGTGCAGGATGGCCGCCAGGTCCTCGCCGTCGACCAGCTGCATGACGATGAACTGGCCGCCCGTCTCGGCATCGGTCCCGTAGTCGTAAACCGAGACGATGTTCGGATGTGAGAGCGACCCGGCAGACCGCGCCTCCTGCTTGAAACGCGCGGCGAAGCCGGGGTCGTTGCCGTACTGGGGCCGGAGCAGCTTGAGCGCAATCTCGCGGTCGAGCTGCTCATCCATGGCGCGCCACAGGGTCGCCATGCCGCCCTCTCCGAGGGGGGCGATGACCCGATATCGACCGCCGATCAACCGCCCGATCATCTCCACTGCGGATCAGTCTCGCAGGTCGAGGCTGCGCACATGGGCCCGTACCTCATCGGCGAGGTCGGACTCCAGGGACATCGCGATGTTGGCCTTCAGCCAGCCGAGCCGGGTGCCGGCATCGTGGCGCACCCCCTCGAACTGATAGCCGAAGACCGGCTGCTCCGCAGAGAGGGCCCGGATGGCGTCGGTGAGCTGGATCTCGCCGCCTGCGCCGCGCTGGGTCGTCTCCAGCTTGTCGAAGATCTTGGGGCTGAGGATGTAGCGCCCAAGCACCCCAAGGTCAGACGGAGCATCGGCGACCGATGGCTTCTCGACCAGGTCGTCGATCTCGACCAGGCGCCCCTCCTGGTGGAGCGGCGCCACGATCCCGTAGCGGTCGACGTCGTCGCGCGGCACGCGCTGGACCGCGATCATCGAGCCGCGGTGGGCGTGGTACTGCTCGATGAGCTGCTCCGTGACGGGCTTCCCGCCCGGGTTGAGCATCACGTCGTCGGAGAGCAGGACGGCGAAGGGCTCGTCGCCGACCAGTTCCTTGGCCATCAGCACAGCATGCCCGAGGCCGAGCTGCTCCTTCTGGTGGACGAACGCGATGGGTCCGATCTCGGAGATGCGCCGCACCACGCGCAGCATCTCGATGTCGCCGCGCTCCTCGAGCCAGCTCTCCAGCCCGGGAGCCGAGTCGAAGTGCTCCTCGACGGCGCTCCGGCCGCTGGCGATGACGATGATGATCTGCTCGATCCCCGAGGCGACCGCCTCCTCGACGGCGTACTGGATGATCGGTCGGTCGACCAGCGGGATCATCTCCTTGGGGATGGCCTTGGTCGCGGGCAGGAAGCGGGTGCCGAAGCCGGCCGCCGGCAGGACGGCCTTTCTGACGCGCACGGTGATCAGGTCTCTCCTCGGGCGGGTTCTGTCTGGCGCGGCGCGCCGGCGGCTCTCAGGCTGCGCCGATGAAGGGGTGCCTCACGGGTGAAGGAGTATAGCAACGCCGGCCGGCACGGCCCGCGAAGCGGCCGGGTCCACAACGGTACAATCGCGAACCAGATGATCAACTCCCTGATCCGCACTCTCAAGGGTCCGACCCGCGACCCGCGCATGGCCCTGATCAGCCTTCCGCTGCCGCGCAACCTGCCGGACGAGCAGGTGCTCGTCGCCCTGGAGATCGCGCTCGCGGCCGACCCGAACCCAGACGACCTGGTCGAGACGCTGCCGGCCGCCCTGCGCCAGGTCACGGGCCACGACTACCAGGTCCTCGACCGGGCCGCGAGTGACGTGACCGGCAGCTTCAGGCGCTCGCAGGTGATGATCCGCGACGGTGCGGTTGGCCTGTGGCC
Source organism: Chloroflexota bacterium (assembly GCA_039934115.1). GTDB lineage: Bacteria > Chloroflexota > Limnocylindria > QHBO01 > QHBO01 > CF-167. The sequence goes on from JBDTMU010000089.1 coordinate 2,416, forward strand.
CGGCTACGCGGCCCGCGCCTACCCGCTGCTCGAGCCGTCGCCGCATGTTGAGCGCACCCGCGCGGCGATCGTGGCCGCCGATGGCTCGCCCGCCGATGCCCCGGGTCCGACCAATCCGGTCGGCAAGCCCGGCTGGGCCCCGCCTCCCGACCGCCGCCGGCAGGCCGACGAGGGTGATGGAGAGACGGCGTAGGTGGGTCGACAGAACGTCCCGCGCGACCAGTGGCTGGAGATCGGTGCCGAGTGCCCCCACTGCGGTGAGCGAGTCACCGAGGAGATGGTCTACTCCTGGCGCCCGGTCCCCGACGACCCGAAGCTGCTGCTCCTGTACTGCCCCGATTGCGGGGACCGGGTCGAGATCAACCACGTGTGAGCGGTCGCCCTCGTGCGTGGTGCCCCCAACCGGATTCGAACCGGTGATCTCCACCTTGAAAGGGTGGCGTCCTAGGCCTCTAGACGATGGGGGCTCGCTGACTCACCCATCGTAGCAAGGCGCCCCGTCCCGCCATCGGCGCCGGCCTCTACAGGTAGAAGAGGATCACCAGGATCACGGCCCCGGCCAGGGCCAGGGCGGCCAGCAGGATCATGAACCCGCCGCCGAGCGCGATCGCCACCGACATCCCGGTCGAGCGGGTGCGATAGGCGCGCTGCGACCAGATCCAGCCCTGGATGAAGAGAAAGACGCCGATCACCACCGCGATCAGCGCCGATGCCAGCATGGCCGCCACAGAGAATCCGGTGTCCGCGCTCAGGACCGACATTGCGGTGAGGCCGGCAGCGATCAGCAGCCCGACCACGCCGATCACCACATTGCGCAGGAAGGGATGCATCCGCGAAGCCTGCATGGGCCGATCTTCCTCGTCAAGGCGGCCCGCTCGTAGACTTGCGGGCATGTCCTCAAGCCCGTTCGCCGCGTTCGCCGAGACGGCGGAGGCGGTCGCCGGCACGACCTCCAAGCTGCGCAAGCGCGACCTCCTGGCGGCGTACCTGCGTGGTCTTCCCGCCGGAGACGTGCCGATCGCCGCCACCTACTTTGCCGGCCGGCCGCTCCCCGGCAACGCCGACAAGCTGGGGCTCGGCTGGGTGCAGCAGACCCAGGCCCTCGCCGCAGCGAGCGGCGCCGACGAGCAGGCGCTGCATGAGGCGTACCTGCGCCATTCCGACGTCGGCGACGCGGCCGCCGAGCTGCTCAGCGGGCGCGCCCCGACCGGGACGCCCCCGACGCTGGCCGACGTCGAGGCGGCCTTTCGGGCCATGAGCGAGGCGAGCGGCGCCGCGGGGCGGGTGGCGTTGATGACCGAGCTGTTCGCTCGCGCCAGCCCGGCCGAGGCGCGCTTCGTGGGGCGCATCGCCGCGCGCGAGCTGCGCATCGGGCTGCGCGAGGGCTTGCTGGAGGAAGCGATCGCCGAAGCCTTCGGGCGGCCGATCCAGGCGGTGCGGCGGGCGCTGATGCTGGTCGGCGAGCCCGGCGAGGCGGCCGTCCTGGCGCGTGACGACCGGCTCGCCGAGGCGGCGCTGCACCTGGGGCGGCCGATCCGCTTCATGCTGGCCACGCCGGTCGCCGACGCCGACGAGGTGATGCGCCGGGTGGGGGACGAGGCCTGGATTGAGGACAAGTACGACGGCATTCGCGCCCAGCTGCACCTGGCCCCGCCGGCGCCGCCGCGCCTCTTCTCGCGGGACCTCAACGAGATCGGGCGGGCCTTCCCGGAGGTCGTGGCAGCGGCGGCCGCCTTCGAGCATCGGCTCGTGATCGACGGGGAGCTCGTTCCGTATCGGTCCGGCGCGGTGCTCGACTTCGCCAGCCTGCAGACGCGCCTGGGGCGCACGGATCCGAGCCCCGACCTGCTGAAGCAGGTGCCCGTGGTCCTGGTCGCCTTCGACCTGCTGCACCTCGATGGCCGGGATCTGCTCGAGACGCCTCTGCGCGAGCGTCGAGCCGCGATGGAGAAGCTGCGTCTGCCGGAGCGCAGTGGTGAGCGTTTTCTCTACTCACAGCTCGCCACGGCGCGCTCCGCCGACGAGGTGCAGGCGCATTTCGACGACGCCCGCCAGCGACGCAACGAGGGGCTGATGGTCAAGGATCCCGGCTCGGTCTATCAGCCGGGGCGGCGCGGGCTCGGCTGGCTGAAGCTCAAGAAGGCGCTCGCCACCCTGGATTGCGTGGTGGTTGGGGTCGAGTGGGGACACGGCAAGCGTCGCGGCGTCCTGTCCGACTACACCTTCGCGGTGCGCGGCCCCGACGATGAGGGGCTGCTCACCATCGGCAAGGCCTACACCGGTCTGACCGATGCCGAGATCGCCACCATGACCGAGCACTTCAAGGAGATCACGCTACGCGACTTCGGTCGCTACCGGACCGTGGTGCCGGAGGTGGTGGTCGAGATTGCGTTCGATCGGATCATGCGCAGCTCACGCCACAAGAGCGGGTTCGCGATGCGCTTCCCGCGGATCGTCCGGATCCGCGACGACAAGACCCCGGCGGATATCGACGACCTGGCGACGGTCGAGGAGCTGTTCGCCGCCCAGGCGAGCGGCCGCATCCTGCTGGCTCGCGGCGCCCGGGGGGAGACGGAACGCATCGTCGCCACCGGCGAGCTGGGAGACGAGGCGGCGAAGGGCTAGGCGACCCGGGGTGCGGAGCTGTGGGCGGCCGCCGTGGCCTCGGCCTCGGACGCGCTGAGGACCGCCTCGACGAAACGCGCCGCCCGGTGCGCATCGAGACGCTGGACCCGCCCGATGCTCTGCGCCCACCACGGGGCGTTATCGGTGGTCACGACCTCTCCGGCCGGCTCCTCCAGCACCACCGTGGAATAGGTTCGCGGGAAGGCGATCGCCGGCGTGATGGCGATGCTGGGGTCGTCGATCGCAGTCCGCGACCATCTCGTCACCGTGTCGGCCACGGCATCGCCATCGAAGGAGGGGTTGGTGAGGGTGGGGATCCAGCCGGCCCGGGAGCGCGTGTCGAGCTCCCAGCCCCGCCCGCGGACCCGGTATCGCCCGCGCCAGCGCCGCGCAATGACGGCCCGGACCCCGGCCGGTCCGACGAGCAGGGCCGCGAGGTCCGGCGGGACCCCGGGCAGGCGCGGGGAGAGCACCAGGGTGTACGAGTCGTCGAACGCCGGGGCAAGGAGCCGTGCGATGTCCTCGCCGACCTCGTTCCGCCAGCGGCGGCCCGCCCTCGCCTCTCGCCAGACCATGGCAACACCGGCCCCGAGGCCGAGCGCCGCGGAGAGGCCGAGCAGGGCGATCGGGGCCACCCGGTCGGCCGGCATGAACGCCATGAGGGCTACCGCGGCTCCTCCCACGACCAGCATGCCGAGCGCGACGGCAAGGGCGTTGGTCCGCATGCCGCGAACGATGGCCGGGTGGATCAGGCGCACCGGGGACCTCCGACTGCTAGGCTCATGACATGCCCACCACGCTCACCGTGCTGGCCACCGTGGTCGATCCGGGGCAGACGATGCGTGTCGACGCGGTGACCGGGACCGGCTTCCAGCTGGTCTTCGATACCGCCGATGCAGGGGCCGATCGCGCGGGGCCGAGCCCGACCGAATCGATCCTGGCCGCTCTCGCGGCGTGCACCTCGATGGACGTTGGCAGCATCCTGCGCAAGAAGCGGCAGCCGGCCGCGAGCTATCGGATCGCAGTCACCGGCGAGAAGGCCGACGAGCACCCGCAGGTCTACACCAGCATCGTGGTCGAGCACCAGGTGGCGGGCGA
>JBDTMU010000090.1:0-6137 GCA_039934115.1 Chloroflexota bacterium
CAGCCGGCGATCAGCGAAGTCGATCCTGAATCGCTCACCGCGTGGCTCGCCGCCCGCGGTGAGCCTGCGTATCGGGCAGCCCAGGTGCTCGCCGGCGCTCACCGGCCGACCGCCACCGGCCTCGACGACCTGACCGACCTGCCGCGGCCACTGCGGAGCGCGGTGGCGGAGGCATTCCGCTTCTCGTCCATCGTCGGCAGCCACACCCTCGTCGCCGATGGAGGGCTGACCGCCAAGGCGGTGCACGAGCTGGCTGACGGCCAGCGCATCGAGTCAGTGCTGATGCGCTATCCGGGCCGCGGCAAGGGCATCGGGCGCACCACGATCTGCATCAGCTCGCAGGCCGGCTGCGCGGTCGGGTGCCCGTTCTGCGCGACCGGGCAGGGCGGGTTTGGCCGCCAGCTCAGCGCCGGCGAGATCGTGGACCAGGTGCTGAACTGGCATCGCGATCCCTGGCTCGCCCTTGGCGCGGATTGGCGACCCGGGGGTGGCCGCAGCCACTACAACATCGTGTTCATGGGGATGGGCGAGCCGCTGAACAACGTCGACCGGGTATTCGCTGCCGTCCGGCTGCTGAACGATCCGGCACGACTCGGGATCGGGGCACGGCACATCACCGTCAGCACCTCGGGGGTGGTGCCCGGCATCGATCGCATGATCGACGAGCTGCCGCAGGTCAACCTGGCGATCAGCCTGCACGCCGCCAGCGATGAGCTGCGCGACGAGCTGGTGCCGATCAACCGCAGGTGGCCGATCGCCGAGGTGGTGGCCGCCGGCCGCCGCTTCGCCGCTCGTACCCGGCGACGCGTCAGCCTCGAGTACGTGCTGATCGACGGGATGAACGACGCTCCGGAGCAGGCGGCTGGCCTGGCTGCCCTGGCCAGCGGCTGGCTCTGCCACGTCAACCTCATCCCGCTCAACCCGACGCCCGGGTCGCGCTGGAGCGGAACCGACGCGGCCGGGGTTCGCAATTTCGCGGCCACGATCGAGCACGCCGGCGTGCCGGTCACCGTGCGCGACACTCGCGGGAGAGAGATCGAGGCGGCCTGTGGCCAGCTCCACGCGCAGCTCGCCGGACGGCCGATCGGGACGCCGGTGCCGATGGTCCCGGCATGAGTGGACGCCCGGCACAGATCAGCGCCAGCTTGCTGAACGCCGACTACGCCCGGTTGGGAGACGAGGTGCGGCGCGCCGTCGACGCCGGGGTCGACTCGATCCATCTCGACGTCATGGACGGCCACTTCGTCGAGAACCTCACCATCGGTCCGGCCGTGGCGGAGGCTGTGCGACCCGTGGCATCAGTGCCGTATCACGCACACTTGATGGTGTCGCAGCCGCTCCGCCATGCGCGCGCGTTCGCCGATGCCGGGAGCGATCTGATCGTGGCGCATATCGAGGCCGATGACGACCCTGCCGAGGTGATCGACGCAATCCATGGCTACGGTCGGGCGGCGGGGCTGGCGCTCAATCCCGAGACTCCCGCGGAGGCGATCCTTCCGTACCTTGACACGATCGACCTGCTCCTCGTCATGACTGTCCACCCCGGGCGCGGCGGGCAGGAGTTTCTCTGGGAGGTTCTGCCCAAGCTCACTGAGCTGCGTGACGAGATCGACCGTCGTGGGCTGTCGCTGCCGATCGGAGTGGACGGGGGAGTGAACCTCGACACGATCGGGGCCGCGCACGCTGCGGGGGCCGAGGTCCTGGTCGCCGGATCGGCCCTGTATCGCGAGGCCGGTGACCTGGGGCCGACGGTCCAGGCGCTCCGTGCAGCGGCCGCGGCCGCGGTGGTGGCGTGAGGCTGTACTCGCGCGGCCGCCCTCTGGTCGCGGCGCTGACCGCGATGATCGTGATCGGCTGCTCCGCGCCGGGCCCCGAGGCAAGCCCGACCCCGCGTCCCCCGCGTGACGTCACCGTCACCGTGGTGGATCGCACGGACCAGGCACCGGTGCCGAACGCCACCCTCCGCACCGGCAACGCCACGACCATCACCGGCGCGGATGGGACCGCAACCCTGCGGACGGTCGGCGGGGCGAGCGTCGAGGCGAGCGCGGACGGGTTCGACGCCGGGACCGGGACCGTCCCAGACGAGCAGGGGCTGACCATCTCGCTCCGTCCCAACGTCGTGACCGGGGCTGTCACCGACGGCGACGGGAAGCCGATCGCCGGGGTGCGCGTCTTCGTCGAGGGGACCGCGCAGCCGGTCGTGACCGACGCCCAGGGGCGCTACCAGCTCTCCGGCGTCCCGGAGCAGGGGACCCTCATCTACAAGATGCCCGGCTATCGGCTGGGAGTGATCGCGGTCGATGCCCAGATGACCAAGGACGTCGCCCTGACCCCGTTCGTGGCGCGGGCCCTCTACTCGCCCTCGGCCGTCTTCGAGGCCGCCGGACGCCTGGACGCCATGCTCGACCTGATCGATCGGACGGAGGTCAACGCCATGGTGATCGACGTGAAGGAGACCGCCGGCAACCTGTATTGGTCCACCGACCTGCCCGCCGCGACGGCGGTCGGCGCCGTCATGGAGAACCCGCTGTTCCAGCTGGACGAGCTGCTGCCGAAGCTCAAGGAGCGCGGCATCTACACCATCGCTCGGATGGTGGTGATGAAGGACAACACCCTCGGGAAGGCGCGCCCCGACCTGGCCGTCAACAACACCGCGACCGGCGAGCCGTGGCGTGACTACCGCGGCGGCATCTGGCTCGACCCCTACAACGCCGGGGTGGCCGAGTACATCGCGGCGCTGGCCGCCGACCTCGCCGACAAGGGCTTCGACGAGGTGCAGCTCGACTACGTGCGCTTCTTCAGCGACGGCGACTACACGACCGCTGACACCAACCTGCCGAACACGCAGTCGTTCCGGCTCCCGACCATTCGCCGCCTCTTCCGGATCGTCTCCGACGCGCTGCTGACGAAGCGCACCTTCTTCGCGGCCGACGTCTTCCCGATCAGCTTCATCGCCACCGACGACCAGGGGATCGGGCAGCGGCCGGAGGTGATCATGCCGTACATCGACTACTTCTCGCCGATGGTGTACCCGAGCCACTACGGCCCGTTCACCTTCCAGCTGGAGAACCCGAACGACCATCCCTACGAGGTGATCGACGAGACCCTCAAGATCATGAACCAGCAGCGGGCCGGCCTGCGGATGGTGATCCGGCCCTGGATCCAGGACTTCGGCTTCGGCCCGTTCCCGCCGTACAGCGCGGACCAGGTGCTGCAGGAGATGAAGGCTGCCAGCGACAACGGCGCCGAGGGCTGGATGATCTGGAACGCCGCGGCCCGCTTCACCGAGGCTGCGCTCGCGCCGCCCCGCGACGGGGAGGCCTCAGCGCCGATCACCAGCCCCCTGGCATCGCCGGGCTCATAGCGCGGTGCGCATCGTGGTCCAGCGGGTCAGCCGCGCCGAGGTGCGGGTCGACGGGGTGGTCCTCGGCGCGATCGGCCGGGGCGCCGCCGTGCTGGTGGGGGTCGGAGTGGCGGATACGCCTGAGCTGGCCGACCGCCTGGCGGACCGGTTGCTCGGCCTCCGCTATTTCGAGGACGCGGACGGGCGGACAAACCTCGCGATCGAGGAGGTCGGCGGCGCCTTCCTGGTGGTGAGCCAGTTCACGCTCCTGGCGGACCTGCGCCGCGGCCGTCGACCCGGCTTCGCGCCGGCCGCCCCTCCGGAGTTGGCCGAGCCGATGGTGGATCGCTTCGTGGAGCGGCTGCGCGAAGCGGGCCGGGACGTGGCGACCGGGCGGTTCGGGGCGGAGATGGAGCTCGAGCTCGTGAACGACGGACCGTTCACGCTTGTCGTCGAGGCGGGCGCCGAGGGCTGAGTCAGACCTTCTCGGCGGTCCGAATGCAGCGAGAGCAGGCCTTGATGCGGACCGGCGAGCCGTTGCGCTGGACCACCATCGGCTGCAGGTTGGGCAGCCAACGGCGTAGCGCGCGCTTGCGGTTCATGCCGACCGACTGGGGGTTCCAGCCGGTGATCGGTTTCTTGCCGCAGATTTCGCAGGCTCGAGCCATGGGAAATGTCTCCATTCATGAACGAACCGGCGCACCTTGCCTCGGCGCCGCCGGAACGGGGCGATCCTAGCACGCTACGATCGGGGCATGCAATCGAGCGCGCCCACCCTGCTGATCGTCTCGGGCGCACCCGCGAGTGGAAAGACGACATTGGCGCGGCGCCTGGCTTCCGACCTCCGGCTCCCGCTCCTCGCCAGAGACGACCTCAAAGAGGCGCTGGCCGATGCCCTTGGTGCCCCATCGGACGTCCCCGCCTCGATGCGGCTCGGCGCCGGCGCCTACGCGATGCTGTACCTCGTTGCGGAGAGGCTCATCGAAGCCGGAACCGGAGTCATCATCGAGAGCAACTTTCGCCGTGGGGTTTCGGAAAAGGAGCTCAAGCCCCTGCTCGGGTGGAGTGACGCCGGTCTGATCCATTGCAAGGCAGAGCCCGAGGTTGTGCGGACGCGGTACGCGGACCGCACCGATCGCGGCGAACGCCATGCCGCGCACCTGGACACCGACCGCGCCGCCGCACTCGCTGTGGATCTCTCGGAAGGGCGGTTCGAGCCGCTCAACCTCGCGATCCCGACCCTTGTCGTCGACACCACCGACGGCTGGAACCCGACATACGAGGAGATTCGCGACTTCGCCGCGTTTCCTCGCGCAAGCTCGCTTCGATGACGACGTCGCCGCGCCTGACCGAGCGGCTGCTCTCGTCCGAGGACCTGGATCGGCCGATCCGCTCGGTCCTGCCCGAGTTGGCACGCGGTGCAGCGACCTTCGGAAGACTCGGTATCGCGACCCCGCGCCAGGCGCTCTTCTACCTTCCCTTTCGATACGACGACTTCAGCGATCTGCGCCCGCTGGGAGAGCTCGTCGCCGACGAGAAGCAGTCAGCACGTGCGAGGGTGACCGACCTCAAGGTCGAGCCCGGGTTCGGCAGGCGCCCGCAACGAGTCATCGCCCAGCTCGCCGATGAGACCGGGACGGCCGAAGCGATCTGGTTCGGGAGGCGCTACGTCGAGCGCCGGCTGGAGAAGGGGGCCGAGGTGGTGGTGAGCGGCAAGGTCACCCTGAGGGGCTGGCGACCGCAGTTCACCTCGCCCGACTTCTCGCCGGTCGGGCACGAGTCGATCCACACCGCGCGGGTCGTCCCCATCTACCGGCTGGTCGGGAGTGTCACCCAGCATCGCGTGCGAGAGCTCCTGGCGCGGGTGCTGGAGTGCGCCCTGCCTGCCGTCGAGGATCCGTTGCAACCTGAGGAGCGCGGTGAGCTTCCGGTGCTTGCCGATGCCCTGCGCGCCGCGCACTTTCCCGAGGAGGCGGCGGACGTGCCGGCTGCCCTCGATCGGCTCGCCTTCGACGAGCTCCTGGCCCTCCAGCTCAGCATGGCGCAGGCCCGCGAGGCAAGGGCCGGCGAACGGGCAGCCGAGGTCAGTGTCGACGACCAGGAGCTGACGGCGCTGCTCGGGGCGCTTCCGTTCGCGCTGACCGGAGACCAGCGGCGAGTGGTCGACGAGATCACTGCCGACCTCGTCTCCGTTGAGCCAATGCGGCGCCTCCTGCAGGGCGACGTGGGGAGCGGAAAGACGGCGGTCGCCGCGGTGGCGCTGGCGGCCGTGGTGCGCGCGGGCTGGCAGGGAGCGCTGATGGCGCCGACCGAGATCCTGGCGCGGCAGCATCACCTGGGGCTGGCGCCGCTGCTCGAGGCGCTCGGCGTCCGGGCCGAGTTCCTGTCGGGGTCGCTCGGCGCCGCAGCCAAGCGGCGCATCCACGACGCGATCGCGGCGGGGGAGGCGGAGGTCGTGATCGGGACCCACGCCGTCATCGCAGAGGCGGTCTCGTTCGACCGGCTGGCATTGGCGGTGGTCGACGAGCAGCACCGCTTCGGGGTGGCGCAGCGGGCAGCGCTCCAGGCCAAGGGCGCCGGACGCGAGCCGCACCTGCTGGCGCTGACCGCGACGCCGATCCCACGCACGCTGGCCCTGACGTTCTACGCCGACATGGCGATCAGCACCATCCGGGAGATGCCACCGGGGCGGCGCGCGATCAGGACGGAGGTGCGCAATCGAGGCGCGCTGCCGCGGATCGAGGCGTTCCTCGCCTCCGAGGCGGCAGCGGGTCGGCAGGCGTTCGTGGTC
>JBDTMU010000091.1:0-6048 GCA_039934115.1 Chloroflexota bacterium
CGGTCCTGCACCGTCAGCCGTTCTCGATCCGCTGGAGCGCCTCGAGCGCCAGGCGTGCCCCCTCGCGCAGAGCCTCGTCCAGTCCGGCGAGATCCCTTCCGCCCGCCTGGGCCAGCTCCGCGCGGCCGCCGCCACCGCCGCCGATGATCGGGGCCACCTCGCGCACCACCGCAGCGGCGTCGAAGCCCTCGCCGACGAGGTCGCGGCTGGCGGCCACCAGGATCGCAGGGCCGCCGCGCTCGCCGGCGACAACCGCCACGAAGCGTCCGGTGGCGGCCCGCAGGTCGTCGGCCAGGACGCGCAGCGCTGCACCGTCGGCATCCGGGTAGCGCTCGACGATCACCTTCGCCTCACCTGCCTCCTGGCCATTGGCCAGGGCAGCGGCAGCGTCGAGCCGGGTCCGCGCGGCCTTGGCGCCGCCCTTCTCCGCCTCGCGAAGACGTGCCTGGAGGGCTTCGATCCGGCTCGCGACCTGGTCCTCGGGTGCGCCGAGCAGCTCCGCCGCCTCGTGCAGCGTCTCCAGCCGTGTTGCCACCAGCTCGTCGGCGGCCGCGCCGCTGACCGCCTCGATGCGCCGCAGCCCAGTCCCGATGCTCGCCTCACTGGTGATCCGGAATGAGCCGATCTGCCCTGTCGCGGCGACGTGCGTTCCGCCGCATAGCTCGGCGCTGTAGCCCTCGACGCGGACCACGCGAACGCGCTCGGGCGCGTATTTCTCGCCGAAGAACATGTCAGCGCCGATCCCTTGCGCCTCGGCCAGGGACATCTCGGTTGGCGTCACCGCCGCATTGCGGCGGATCTGGGCGTGCACGCGCCGCTCGACCTCGCGCAGCGCCTCCCGCGGCGTGGCCGCGTCCGCCGGAAAGTCGAAGCGAAGCCCATCGGGCCCGACCCAGCTGCCGGCCTGCTTGGCCTGCTCGCCGACAACGTCGCGCAACGCGCGGTGCAGCAGGTGCGTGGCGGTGTGGTTGCCGGCCGCGCCCCAGCGTCGCTCGTCGTCGACGCGGGCTTTGACCGCGTCGCCCGCTGCAATGGCGCCCTCCAGCCGCCCGACATGCACGATCGCGTCGCCGGCACGCTGCGTGTCCTCGACCACGAGCCGCCCTCGCTCACCAACGAGCTCCCCGCGGTCGCCGATCTGGCCGCCGCCCTCCGCGTAGAACGGCGTCTTGTCGAGGACGACCTGCGTGGATCCGTCGCCCTCCGCAACCAGCAGGACGGCAAGGCCATCAGCCGATGTCTCATTGGGATAGCCGACGAACTCGCTGCGGAGCCCTTCGACCCCCGGCAGGGGCGCGAAGCGGCCGGCGCGCGTCCCACGCGAGCGCTCCCGCTGCTCGGCCATGGCCGTCTCGAAACCCTCGCGGTCGATCGTCACGCCACGCTCCGCGGCGATCTCGATGGTGAGGTCGATGGGGAACCCGAAGGTGTCGTGCAGGCGGAACGCATCGTCACCGGAGATCGTGCCGTTCGGCGCCGCCGCATCGACCAGGGCTGCGAGCCGCTCGCTCCCGGCCTCGAGGGTGCGCGCGAACTTCCGTTCCTCGCCATCCACCGCGGCGAGGATCTCGTCCCGCCTCTCGACCAGGTAGGGGTAGGCGCCACCCATCACCTCGATGACACTCCCGCACGTCTCGGCCAGCACCGGCTGCCGGATCCCCATCAGGCGCAGGTGCCTCACGGCGCGGCGCATGATCCGTCGCAGGACGTAGCCCGGGCCCTCGTTCGACGGCTTAAGGCCCTCGCCGATCAGGAAGGTCATCGCCCGGCTGTGATCCGCGACCACCTGGTAGCTGAACCGCTCGCTCTCGACGTCCTGCGGATCGTGGCCCAGGTGCCGGGCCAGCCGCTCGATGATCGGCGTGAAGAGGTCGGTCCGGTAGTTGCTGTCGACCCCCTGGACGGCACTCGTCATTCGCTCGAGCCCCATTCCGGTGTCGACGCTTGGGAACGGCAGTGGAGTCAGCGTCCCGTCGGCCGATCGGTCGAACTGCATGAAGACCAGGTTCCAGATCTCGAGCCAGCGGGGGCAAGTCTCCGAGTGGTCGGGGATGCACTCCGGCCCCTCCGACAGCTCGGCGCCTCGGTCGTAATGGAGCTCGCTGCACGGCCCGCAGGGACCGGTCTCGCCCATCGACCAGAAGTTGTGGTCGTCGCCGACTGCGATGTTGCCCCAGGTCGCCATCCGCTCCGGCGGCAGGCCGATCTCATCGGTCCAGATGCGGCGCGCCTCGTCGTCGTCGAGGTAGGTCGTCGCGGCAATCCGCTCGCCGGGGATCCCCAGCTCAACCGTGAGGAACTCCCACGCCCAGTGGATCGCCTCGCGCTTGAAATAGTCGCCGAAGCTCCAGTTGCCGAGCATCTCGAAGAGGGTCTGGTGGCGCGGCGTGCGGCCGACCTCCTCGAAGTCGTTGTGCTTTCCCGCCACGCGCAGGACGGGCTGCGCGTCCACCGCCCGCTTGTAGTCGCGCTTCTCCTCGCCGGTCAGCACCCGCTTGAACTGGACCATCCCCGAGTTGGTGAAGAGGAGCGTGGGATCGTCGCGGGCGACGAGTGGCGCGGGCGGCACGCGCGTGTGGCCGCGCGCCTCGAAGAAGCGCTGGAAGCGCTCGCGGATCTCGGCGGCCTGAAGCTCCGGCATCGGTCCTGCCCTGTGACCCCTAACTCACCACGAGAGCCGGTGAACGACCGGCTCTCGACTCCTCGTGCGTGAACGCGCGCGAATGGCCGGTCAGGAGGCAGCGCCCTCCGGCGCAGGCTCCCCACCGCCGGCATCGTACGCGGACATCATCTCGGCGCGTGCCTTCTCGGCGGCCGCGCGACCTTCGTTGATGGCCTCACCGATGGCTGCCCGCTTCTCGCCGACGAACTCGCCGACCTGCTCGCGAGTCTCATCTCCAGTCCGTGGAGCGAGGAGGAGGCCGATGACGGCGCCGATCAGCCCACCGATCACGACCCCTGCGAGGAAGCTCCCGAATCCCGAACCTTTCATGGCTAGTTGCCCGTCCCTAGCGTTTGCGTCCGCTGATTCTACCGATCCGTCCGATCCCCGTCGCGACTACGCCGGGCCGGGCGCTCGGGAGGCGGTCGCGAGGGCCCGAGCTGGGCCAGCAGATCGGTGGCCAGCATGGACAGCTGTGCAAGCAGGCAGGCCGCCAGCAGGTGGAAGTCGCCGATGCGCACCAGCTCCAGGCCTGTCCGGGCCCCGATCGCGTTCCCCGCCACCGTGCCCACCAGCGAAGCGAGCGCCAGGAACAGCACCCGCCGGTCCCAGCGACCGCGCAGGGCGATGAAGATGGTCAGGTTGATCGCCGCCACGAAGACGGTGAGCACCATCCATGGCGTCATGTCGCGCGGGCGATGCGACCGCCGCCGAGGCACTCCTCTCCGTCATACAGCACCGCGCCCTGGCCGGGTGCAGGCGCCCACACCGCCTCCGAGGTCTCCACCAGCAGCCGATCATCCCCGACCACAGTGACCTCACAGCGCGCCTCCGCGCCGCGGTGCCGGATGCGGACCGATGCCTCGAAGCGATCGGCCGGAGGCTCCCCCGCCACGAAGCGGCGTCCCTCGACCGCGAAGCTGCGCGCGGCGATCTCGTCGCGACGGCCGACGACGACCGTGTTGGTGGCGGGACGCACTTCCCGTACGAAGACGGGCTCGCCGAGCGCAACGCCCAGGCCGTGCCGCTGCCCGACGGTGTAATGCGCGTAGCCGGTATGCGTCCCGATCTGCTCGCCGTCGGCGTCGACGATCGGCCCCGGCTCGCCGAGGTACCCGCGGCGCTCGGCGAGCAGCTCGCGGTAGTCGCCGGCGGGGACGAAGCAGATCTCCTGGCTCTCCGGCTTGTCGGCGGTGGGTAGCTTCAGCTCCGAAGCGATCCGTCGCACTTCGGGCTTGGTGAGATCGCCTAGCGGGAAGCGGGTATGCGCCAGCTGGCCCTGGTCCAGGACCCACAGGAAGTAGGTCTGGTCCTTGTTGGCATCGGCCGCGCGCATGAGGTGGAAGCGACCGTCCCGCTCCTCGACGCGGGCGTAGTGCCCGGTCGCCACCTGGTCCGCCCCGTACGCGGCCAGGCCGCGACGTAGGAGCTCGTCGAACTTGATGTACTGGTTGCAGGCCTGGCACGGGTTCGGCGTGGCGCCAGCGAGGTAGCCATCCGCGAACGCGTCGATCACCCGCTCCTCGAAGGAGCTCTCCAGGTTGAGGGCGAAGAACGGGATCCCCACCAGCTGTGCCACCCGGCGGGCGTCGTCGTGGGCATCGGGCGAGCAGCAGCTTCGGCTCTGCTCGTATCCCTCGCCGCCGTCGGGGTGCAGGCGCATCCAGACGCCCACCACCTCGTCGCCGGTCGCGGTCGCGTCGCTGGCCAGCAGCGCGGCAGCGACGCTCGAGTCCACGCCGCCGCTCATGGCGGCCACGATGCGGGTCATCTGGCGGAGGCCACCTGGCTCGGCCGGATCGCCTGGTCACGGATGCGACCGATGCTGGCGCGAAGCACCTCGATCGCCCGCTGGACGTCGGCGAGCGTGGTATCGCGGCCCGCGGTCAGGCGCAGCGCACCGTGGGCGCGCATCGGGTCGATCCCCATCGCCAGCAGGACATGGCTCGGCTCGGCTGAGCCGCTGGTGCAGGCGCTGCCGGTGCTCCCCTCGACGCCCTCCAGGTCCAGCGCGGCAACCAGGTCGCCCCCCTCGACGCCGTCGATCAGCCAGCTGGCGCTGTGCGGAAGCCGCTCGGTGGGATGGCCGGTGGGCTCCACTCCATCGAGGTCCCGGATGCCAGTGAGGAGCCGATCGCGCAGGCCGGCCAGTCGCGCGTTCTCCGCGCTGCGCGCCGAGGCATCGCCCTGCGCCAGCTCGAGCGCTCGCGCGAAGCCGACGATCCCGGCCGCGTTCTCGGTCCCCGCCCGTCGCTGCCGCTCCTGGGCGCCGCCCTGGATCTGGGGCAGCAGCGCCGTCCCCTGCCGCACGAACAGCGCCCCAACCCCCTTGGGACCGTAGACCTTGTGCGCGGCCAGGCTCAGCAGGTCGACCCCCAGGTTGTCGACGTCGAGTGGGAGGAAGCCGGCGGCCTGGATCGCATCGGTGTGGAACAGGACCCGACGCCTGCGGCAGACGGCACCGATCTCGGCGATCGGCTGGATGGTGCCGACCTCGTTGTTGGCGTACATGATCGAGACCAGGCTGGTGTGCTCGTTGATGGCGGCCTCGACCTCGTCGGGATCCACACGCCCGAATCGGTCGACCGGGATATAGGTCACCCCGAAGCCGGAGCGTTCCATGATCGCCGCCGCATGTAGGACCGCCTTGTGCTCCACGCCGCTGGTCACGATATGCCGCCCCTTGGCGCTGGCGGCCCAGGCGGCGCCCTTGATGGCAAGGTTATCGGCCTCGCTGCCACCGCCGGTGAAGACGATCTCGCGCGGCTTGGCGCCCAGGATCGAGGCGATCCCCTCCCGCGCCTCGTCGAGCCCCTGTCGCGCCCGCCGGCCCGCCGCGTGCGGGCTCGACGCGTTGCCGAAATGCTCTGTCAGGTAGGGCAGCATCGCGTCCAGCACCTCGGTGCGGAGCGGCGTGGTGGCGGCATGGTCGAGGTAGACGCTCACCGGCAACCCCTCCCGTCCGCTTCGAAATGCCCGATCATGACCAGCATGCCTGCGCGGCAGTCTACGACCTGGGGCTCATGGAGGAGTTGATCGGTGATCGTGCGAAGCCTCGACGACGTGGTGGGGACAGATCGGGACGTCACGGGCGAGGGCTGGCGCAGCCGCCGCCTGCTGCTGCAACGTGACGGGCTGGGCTTCTCGTTCCACGACACCACCGTCGCGGCCGGAACCGAGCTGAACCTTCAGTACAAGCACCACCTGGAGGCGTGCTACTGCCTGGAGGGCGAGGCTGAGCTCGTGGACCTCGCCAACGGCGATCGGCATGTCATCGCGCCGGGGACGATGTACGCCCTCGACGCGCACGACCGCCACACGCTCACCGTGCAGCGCGATCTGCACCTGGTCTGCGTCTTCAACCCGGCGCTGACCGGCGGCGAGGT
>JBDTMU010000092.1:0-6040 GCA_039934115.1 Chloroflexota bacterium
CCGACCATCCGGTCGATCAGGTCCTGCGGGATCGGTTCGCCGGTCTCGTGGTGCCGGCCCAGTCGCGCCAGTACCGATGGTTGCCAGACCCAGTGCTCCATGATCTGGGATGGGGCCTCGACGAAGTCGCCCTCCGTCTCGGTTCCGCTGAATCGGACCGATTCCGTGCGGGTCAGGCCCTGGTGCAGGATGTGCCCGAACTCGTGGAAGAGCGTCTCGATCTCGCCGTGCGGACCGTGGTGCAGCAGGCTGGGCTTGTCCGGCCCCGGCGGTGTCAGGTTGGCGACGATGGCGCTCACCGGGGTCGCATAGCTGCCGTCCGCGCGTCGGTGCCCCAACTCCAGCGGGAAGGCGGCGGCGTGATAGAACTTGCCCTCGCGCGGGAAGAGGTCGGCGTAGAAGTAGGCGATCAGCTCGCCGCTGGCACTGTCGCGGATCTCGTACAGGGTCACGTCGGGGTGCCAGGCCTTTGCATCCGGGACACGGCGGTACTCGAGGCCGAAGACCTCCGCGGTGAGGGCGAACATCCCCTCGATCACCGGCTCCAGCGGCAGGTAGGCGCTGACCAGGTTCTGGTCGACGCCGTGCTCCTCGCGCGACTGCTGGTCGTCGTAGAAGGTCCAGTCCCAGGCCTGGATCGGACCGATCACGCCGTCCCGCTCGGCTCGCTCCTGGAGCGTCGCCACCTCACCCTCGGCGGCCGCTCGCAGCGGCGGCACGATCTGGGCATAGAACTCCTCGACCCGCTCCGGGGAGCCCGCCATCTTGACCTCGAGCGCGTAATGCGCCCAAGTGGGGAGGCCGAAGAGCTCAGCGATCCGGTGCCGCAGGCGGAGCCCCTCTTCGAGGATCGGCCGATTGGTCGCGACCGCCGATGTCCAGTCCTTACGAAAGACCTTCTCGCGCAGCTCGCGATTGTGCGCCTGGGCCATGAACGGGACCCGCTCCGGGCCCTTGATGCTGACCTTGTAGGTCCCGGGCTGGCTGCCGGGGCTGAGGCGCTCGATGTAGTCGTCGGGCAGGCCGGCCAGGTCCTCGCGCGTTACCTCGATCCCTTCCTGGTCGTCGTTGATGTTGCGCGCGAAGGCCACCTCCAGCTCCACCAGGCGCTGCCGCAGGGTCTCGAGCTCGGCCTTGTCCTCCGGAGCGAGCTCGTGGCCGGCCCGACGGAAGTCGCGCAGCCAGAACTCCAGCAGGCGCTTCTGCTCGCCCTCGAGCGCGGCCGCCTCGGGGGTGTCGGCGAAGGCGCGCACGGCGCGATACAGGTCCTCGCGGAAGGGGAGGCCCACGCTCCATTTCCGGAACGTCTCCTCGCCTGCCTGGCCGGCGTCGCGCACATCGGCGTCGGTGTGGACATAGGCCATGAACCCGCCGTGTGCGTAGCCCCGGATAGCGGCGGCTCCAGCCAGGTCGAGCGGGCGCATCGTCGCCTCGAACGAGGGGGCGTCGACGCTGGCGACCGTTCGCTCGACGAGCGCATCGGCCTCGGAAAGAGCGTCTGAGACCGCAGTCCGGACGGATTCGACGGTGGTGTTGGTGAAGTCGTGGAGCATCGTCTACAGGACCGATGTGGCCAGGAGCGGCTTGCGGTGGAGCACCGCGAAATCAGCGTCGAACTCCACCTTCCGGTCGAGCAGGGACCGCACCTTGACATCCGTGACCGGGATCCAGTGCGGCTCGGCGGCGCGCAGGTAGGGGACCGCCTCCGCACCCGCATAGATGAAGAAGGTCGCGGTGATGACGTAGGCATCGGTGACCCCCAGCAGCCGATACGACTTCTTCTCGACCATCTGCTCGGCGTCGGGCGGTGGCGCGTAGTTCGAGCGATCGATGACCAGCGTCAGGTCGGAGAGCCTGATGTCGAGCTGGGCGACCGCATCGGCGGTTCGCTCACCCGTTGGGGTCAGGACCGCGCCATCGGCCACGCTCAGGACCTCGTCGTGAAAGTTGAGGAGGTCGGAGACGCGCGCGTACGCCCCAAGCGTGACGGAGCCGGAGAACCTTGCGTGCGAGGCGATCAGCTCGAGCTCGATCGTCGGGCCGCCCTGCGCCCCGGCCTGGAACCCCGATTGGTTGCCTGACTGCATCCCGGACCTCTCTACCGTGTCGAGTTTCGCATGCTAGTCCTCCGCCAGCGCTCGTTGAAGACCACCTCGTCGCGTGGGAGCCGCCCCTGCCCCTTGGGGGACTTTGGCCGGAGCGCCGATTTGCTGGGACGGCCGATGGCGACAACCGTCCGCACGCGCCACTCACCGGGGATGTGGAGCAGCTCGCCGACCGTCCCGCGTGCCGCCGACAGGATCCAGGCGATGCCCGCTCCCAGGCCCAGCATGTGGGCGCCGATGAGGATGCGCTCCGCAGCTCGCCCCTCGTCGTAGGCGTGCGAGACGGCCTTGCCCTGCTCCTCGGGGAGCGCGATTGCGATCGCCGCTGCAGCGGTGCGCAGGGAGCGGGACTGAGGCATCCCGGCTTGCGCGATCGCTTGCAGCGTCTTCCCCTCCGTGATAACGATGAAGCGCCACGGCTGCGTGTTCGCGCTGCTGCCCGACCAGCGCGCGACATCGGCCAGGCCGGTGAGCTCAGCCTCGCTTACCGGTTCGTCGGTGAACTCGCGGATCTGGCGCGTTCGGAGGAGCGGGCGCAGCTGTTCGGCGGGATCGGTCACGGGATCGGATGGTACACGGGCTGGGAGGGGAGCTCGCTGCCCAGCTTACCCGCGTCCCACGCCGGATTATTCGGTGTCAAGGTCGGTCGTGCAGCACGACTGCACGGCTGCACGAACGGGCCTCGACACCGGCCTGGACCCAGCCAAATTCACGCCAGACGACCGCGAGACACTTGGCTGGCACGTCTGGGCCGCCATCTGCGGCACCAGCCTCTGACGTTCCGCCCATTCGCACTCTCCCTCTTCAGCGATATGCTGATTGGCCCAACTCTTCGCTGTAGCCGGAGGTAATGAAACGTGGCGGATGATCGCATACGGGGTCAGTTGGACGAGACCAAGGGCGTGATCAAGGAAAAGGTCGGCAAGATCACCGGCGATCGCTCCACCGAAGTGTCGGGCAAGCTCGATCAGGTGAAGGGCAAGGTCGAAAAGAAGATCGGCGAGGTCAAGGGCAAAGTACGCCGGTAGGACGATCGCAATCGCCTGCCTGGTAAGGAGAGAGCAATGGAATCCTGGCAGATCGCCGTCATCGTGGTGCTGGTCCTTGTGGTGGTGAGCGTCGGCTGGATCGGGATGCGGCGGCAGCGAACACAAAAGCTGACGGAGCAGTACGGACCCGAGTATCAGCGGGCGGTCGAGTCAGCCGGCGATCAACGCGCGGCAGAGCGCGAGCTCGGTGCCCGCCAGGAGCGAGTCAAGACCTTCGAGATTCGGGCGTTGTCGACCAGCGAGCACGATCGGTACCTCGCGAGTTGGAAAGAGAGTCAGGCCCACTTCGTCGACGACCCGTCCGGCGCAATCTCTCAAGCCGACGTGCTCGTGCAGGAAGTCATGCGGGCTCGGGGCTATCCGATGGCCGACTTCGAGCAGCGCGCGGCGGACATCTCAGTCGATCACCCGCACGTGCTCGACGAGTACCGGGCGGCACACAACATCGCCGAGCGCCACGCAACCGGTGGCGTCGAGACGGAGGACCTGCGCCAGGCGATGGTGCATTACCGCGCCCTTTTCGAGGATCTGCTGGAGACCGATTCGGCCCAGACAGAGCAGGAGCCACCCGCGTAGCCCACGAGGGTCAGACATGGCGCCCATCGTGGAAACCTCGATCCGCGTCGTCCGATCCGCCGAGCTGACGACGGCCGAGTGGTCGACCCTCACCGACCTGTGCGTGGCCGCGTTCAACGAGGACTGGGACGGCTACTGGGCGTCCATCGGGCCGGGCGTGCACGTGATCGCGGAGCAGGCTGGACGCGGCATCGTGGCCCATGCGGCCATCGTCGATCGATTCCTGTACCCGGGCGATGCCACCCTCCGCGCAGGCTATGTCGAGGCCGTGGCGGTCGCGCCGGACCTGCAGCGGCGCCGCATCGGCACGAAGGTCATGGACGTGATCGATGGCATGATCGAAGAGGGCTACGAGCTGGGCGCGCTGGGCACGGGCAGCCACGGCTTCTACGAGCGGCTCGGCTGGATCACTTGGCGCGGCCCGACTTGGATTCGCGAGCGCGACGGGCGCCTCGAGCGCTCACCCGATGAGGACGGCGGCATCATGGTCCGCATGACGCCCAAGACGCCCGGCCTCGACCTCTCCCTGCCGATCGCGGTGGACTGGCGTCCGGGCGAAGTCTGGTAGGGCCCTTTAGCCAGCGCGATGATGCAGCGCCAATCCGGCTAGGATGTGCGCCGCATGCAAGGAACATCCGCTGCGGCCGGCGCCCCGATCATCGAGGTCAACGACCTCGTGAAGGTCTACAAGGGCGGCACCCGGGCAGTGGACGGGGTCAGCTTCAGGGTGGGCGACGGCGAGTTCTTCGGCTTCCTGGGGCCGAACGGCGCAGGCAAGACCACCACGATCCGCATCCTGGCCACGCTCCTGCGCCCGACTTCTGGCTCCGCCGCTGTTGCAGGCATTGACGTCCTGGCGCATCCCGGCGAGGTCCGCAAGCAGGTCGGCTTCGCGATGCAGACGGTTGCCGTCGATCCGCTCGCCACGGGGCGCGAAAACCTGGAGCTCATTGGGCGCCTGCGGCGTGTTCCCGGACCACAGCTGCGGGCGCGGATCGACGAGCTGCTGGTGCTCATGAAGCTGACGGAGTCGCAGAAGAAGGTCGTGGGGACCTACTCCGGCGGGATGAAGCGCCGCCTCGACCTGGCGACGGCGCTGTTGCATCGGCCCAGGGTGCTCTTCCTCGACGAGCCGACGGAAGGGCTCGACCCGCAGAGCCGCAACGCGCTGTGGGAGGAGCTTGAATCGGTCAACCAATCCGGCACCACCATGTTCCTGACGACGCACTACATGGAAGAGGCCGATCGGCTCTGCAAGCGGATCGCGATCGTCGACGAGGGCAAGATCGTCGTCGAGGGCACGCCGGCCGAGCTGAAGCGGACCGTGGGCAACGACGTGGTGGAACTTCAGCTCGAAGCGGATGGCCCGGAGGAGCTCGAGCGGCAGAGGTCCGGCATCGGTCGCATGCTCGAGGGTTTCGAGCCGGTTGCCGAGATCAAGCCAAGCCCCGGGGGCATTCAGCTCTACGTCTCAAATGCCGCTGCGGCGATTCCCGAGCTCGTAAGACGCCTGGACGGGGACGGGGTCCGGATCGGTGCCCTGACGATGCACCAGCCATCGCTGGACGACGTCTTCCTGCGCTACACCGGAAAGACGATCCGCGAGGAGCAGGCCAACGTCCATTTCACGGGCTGGTATTGAGTAACGAACGATGACCGGAATTGCCTACGAGACCTTCCTCCTCGGTCGACGTGCCTTCCTGCGCTGGGCCCGCGTGCCCGGCAACTGGCTGGGCACGCTCTTCTTCCCGCTCATTCAGCTGGTGATCTTCAGCCAGTTATTCAAGGACATCATCCAGCTGCCCGGCTTCAAGGAATCGAGCTATCTCGCTTACCTGGCGCCCGGACAGATCACGTTCGCAGTCTTCCTGGGCGTGTCGTGGGTCGGGATCAACCTGCTGATGGACTACCACAACGGCTACCTGGACAAGCTGCGGGTGACGCCCATCAACCGGATCTCCATCCTGTTCGGTGAGATGGTCCCGCTCTTCGTCACCTGCGCGGTGATGGCCAGCGTCATCCTCGTTACGAGCGTGGTCCTGGGGGCGAAGCTGGTGACCGGCATCCCCGGGGCGTTGGGCATCCTCGCGCTGTCCGGGCTGTTTGGCATTGCCTGGGCCGGGACGTCGTTCGTGCCCGCACTGATCACCAAGAATGAGCAGGCGGCGGGGACCCTCTCGCTCCTGTTCTTCCCGCTCGCCTTCATGTCCACCGCCTTCGTGCCGGTCGAGCGCATGCCCGGCTGGCTCCAGGTTGTGAACAATTGGAACCCGATCAGCTACGTCATCGAGGCGCAGCGGGCGCTCATGT
>JBDTMU010000093.1:0-5981 GCA_039934115.1 Chloroflexota bacterium
GTTCGAGAGATCCTCGACGAAGCCCTCGATCGCTCGCGCGGCGCGAGCCGCGTCATACGCGTCGAGCGCGCGGCGGACGTCGCCGATCACGGCGTCCAGCCGCGACAGGACCCATCGGTCGAGCAGTGTGCGGGCCGCCGCGCCACCGCCATCGGCCTCACTGGGCGTCCAGCCGTCCAGGCGGGCATAGGTGACCAGGAAGCCGTAGGTATTCCAGAGGGGCAGGAAGAAGCGGCGCACGACCTCGTGACCGGGGCCGTAGCCGAAGCTCAGGTTGACGGCCGGGTTGGCGGCCGAGTACATCCAGCGCATCACATCGGCGCCGATCTGCTCCGCCGCCTCGTCGAAGGGAATGGCGTTGCCCCGACTCTTGTGCATCTCTTCGCCGTGCTCGTCAAGGACCGTGGCGTAGCCGAAGATGGTGCGCGTCATCGGTCCATCGGCCAGGACGGTCGACATCGTCAGCAGGGCGTAGAACCAGTTGCGGAACTGGCCTGGAAAGGCCTCGACCAGGAAGTCGGCCGGGAACCACTCCGCCCAATAGTCGCGATCGACGTTCCAGCGCAGCGTGCTGAAGCTCACGATCCCGGCGTCCAGCCACGGGTTGCCGACGTCCCCGATCCGCCGCGAGCGCCCCCCGCACGATGCGCAGGCGATCTCGACCATGTCGATGAAGGGCTTGTGCGGCGAGTGCCCATCGAACGCCTCCCAGCCGGCCACCGCGCGCTGCTCGAGCTCGTCGCGGGACCCGATCACCTCCCAGGCGGCGCAGTCGGAACATTCCCAGATCGGCAGCGCCAGGCCGTAGTAGCGCTTCTTGCTGATCATCCAGTCGCTCATGTTTCGGAGCCAGTCCAGCTCGCGCTCCTCCAGGCCGATCCCTGAGGGCAGCCAGCTGATCTGGCGCGTCACGGCACCGATCGGCTCGCGCAGCGGGTCCATGGAGATGAACCATTCGTCGACCAGGCGGAAGACGAGCTGGGTCCCGCAGCGCCAGCAGACCGGGTAGTGGTGCAGGTAGCGCTCGCGGCTCACGACGAGGCCCTTGCGCTCGAGGTCGGCCGCGACCTCGATGGCGATATCCGCCGCGGGGTCCTCGGTGGCACCAGCGAAGCGACCCGTCTGCCAGCCGTAGCCGTCGCGGAAGATCCCGAACTCGTCGATCGGGTCGAGCACCACCAGCCCGTCCCGCTTGGCCAGGGCGAAGTCCTCCTGCCCGCAGCCGGGGGCGATGTGCACGATGCCGGTCCCCTCCTCGTCCGACACCTCGTTCCACTCGATCACACGGTGCTCGACCCCCGATTGAACCGGTAGCTCGTCGAACGGCCCCGCGTAGGTGAGCCCGAGCAGCTCGCGACCTTTCAACTCGCGGACGATGGTCGCATCGGGCATCACCCGGGGCTGCGAGCCATGCGAGATCCACGAACGGCGCCCGCCGCTTCCCTCCACCAGCACATAGGTGAGCTCCGGATGGACCGCGGCGGCGACGTTGCTGGAGAGGGTCCAGGGGGTGGTGGTCCACACCAGCAGGTCCTCGCCGTCGTGGCCCGGGCTGGTGATGGGCAGGCGGATCGTGAGCGACAGGTGCCGGATCTCACGGTAGCCCTCGGTCGCGATCTCCATGTTCGAGAGGCCGGTGCCGCAGCGCGGGCACCACGGCATCACGTCGTGACCCTTGTAGATCAGGCCACGGGTGTGACACTCCTTCAGGAAGGCCCAGATCGTGTAGTTGTTCTCGTCGCTGTTGGTGAAGTAGCTGTGCTCCCAGTCCATCCACATGCCGAGCCGCTTGCTCTGCTCGGTCTGGAGGGCGGCCATTGTGTTGACCCGTGCCTTGCACAGCTCCACGAATCGATCGACCCCGAACTCCTCGATCTGCCGCTTGTTGTTGAAGCCGAGCTGCTTCTCGACCTCGACCTCGATCCACAGCCCCTGGCAGTCGAACCCGTTCTGGTAGCGCTGCCGCTCGCCGAGCATGGTGTGGTAGCGCTGATAGAGGTCCTTGTAGGTGCGTCCCCAAGCGTGGTGCACGCCCATTGGTCCGTTGGCCGTGATCGGGCCGTCCAGGAAGCTCCAGCGCCGCTCCGCCGCGGCGTTGCGCGCCAGGTAGCGCTCCATCGTCCGACGCTGGCGCCAGATCTCGATCTGCTCGCGCTCGAGGGATGGGACGTCCAGCTTGCCCGATACCGGTTTGAACACGATCGCTCCACTCAATACGAAACCCGTCCCGGATTCCGGGACGGGAAGGAGACTCCCCGCGGTACCACCCGCGCTTGACCGATGCCGCCGATCGACTCGATCTCTCGTCCGTCATCGCCGTCTTCGATTGCGCGGATCGTCGCAGTCCGGCGGCCGGCTTGTCAACGCGCTAGGCGAGGATCGTGCGCGTCAGCATGGCCAGCGCCGCGACGCTGCTGATCATCACCAGCCCGCCGAGGCGCGGGTAAAACGCCCTCGCGATCAGCCCGCCCAGCGCGCCAAGCGGCCCAACCAATACCAGCGCTGCCAGCAGGATCCGCGTCTCGTCGATCGGCAGCGCTGGCCGGCCGGTGACCGTGACGGCGATCCAGGCGATGCCGGCGCCGATGAGCGGGAGCGCGATCGGGAGGGCCGCCACCACGGTGGCCGGTCCGGGCACCGCCACCCAGGCGGGACGTTGCCATTGGGCGCGCCGTCGCGGGCGGGCGGCCTTTCGCTCCACGGCGGGCGCGTCAACGGCCCGTGGTGTCTCTGCCGTGCCGGGCACCGGCAACGCCTCCGGAACCTGCGGTGCCTCGGCCACAACCGCCGCAGCCGCACCCGCTCGCTCCGCCTCTGCGGCGGCCTGGGCCGCGGCACGCTCCGCTGCAAGCCGCTGCTCGATGAGGGTTCGCTCGATCCCCGTCAGTACGCGCGGCGCGACGGGCGCCGGCGGCGGGACCACAACCTCTGGCGGCGGCGGAGCGGCCCGCCGCAACGCCACCTCGTCGAGGCGCTCCTGGAGGCGGACGGCATGGGTCATCGCTTCCAGGAGCTCGCTCTCCACCGCGGCGGCGATCGCCAGGCGCCCACGGTCCGTCGGCGCCACGATCAATGGCGGGCGCCTCGAGAGACGGATCAGCTCGATCGGCTCGCCCCGCAGCACGGCCGGCCCGACGGCCCACCCCAGCGCCCCGAACCGTGGACGGAGCGCGCCGGCATTCTCGCCGGTCATCCCGACCCGCGTGACCTTCCCCTGCACCAGCCGGTAGCGACGCTCGCCACCGAGCCATCGCAGCCGCAGGACGCCCGGCTCGACGACCAGGCGATAGGACGAGAGGAGCGCCACCAGGTAGGCCGCGATCAGGGCGGTCAGGGCTCCGACCGCGACCAGTGAGATGCCGCCTGGGCCGCCGAGCAGCAGCCCGCCGGCCACAGCTGCGGCCGCGATCAGCACGAAGAGGATCGGTGCCACGAAGAGCCGGGCTCGATCGCGAGCGAGGCGCACAGAGGTGATCTGGGTCGTCAGCTCAGACATCGGTCAGACCTTCTCGGTGACCCGATACTCCAGGTAGCGCCCCGTCAGGAGGCGAGTCTGCGCATCCAGTGCGGGGAGATTGGTGAAGAAGATACCCACGAATGGAAGCCCGATCCACCCGACGTATACGAGAAGCCTGCGCAGCCGGCCCCAGGCAGCGGGGAAGGGCGGAACGATCCGGTGCTCGATCCAGATCAGGACCCCCAGTGCCACGAGCGCGATCGACAGCATGCTGGAGGCGTAGATCGGGAGGTTCTGGCCCAGGGTCGTGCGGGCGAAGGCGGGGTTGACGATCAGCGGCACGGTGGCGCCGAAGATGACCACGAATGGCGCGATCGCCCAGTTGATGTGCTCGCCGAACAGGTTGAGGATGCGCCACGCCCGCGACCAGAGCGGGATCTCGGGGTGTGCGATCGCGTTCTGCACGACATACGGGAGATCGGTGACCCCCCACGCCCAACGGCGCGCCTGCAGGTACTGGCTGGCCAGCGAGCGCCAGTAGGTCTTGGCGCGCACCGCGTCCCCGTAGATCGGGATGAAGAGTGGCACCGCCCGGAAGCGATCGCCATAGGTGAAGTAGCTCTTCCAGTAGAAGCGGCTGTCCTCGGGGATCGCATCGGTGGCCCAGTAACCGACCTCGTGCACCAGATGCAGGGTCGTCGAGTAGCTGCCGAAGCTCTGCAGCTTCTCCGGGAGGACGCTTCGCCACATCTGGAGCTGGGTCAGCACCGCGGCGAAGAGGCGCGTCAGGAGCGGAGCCTCCCAGACGTTGTTGTGGAAGTACGGAACCGGCTGGTAGAGCTGGGTGTCGCGATTCGGGTCGGTGACATGCATCCAGCTCAGGTAGTTGAAGTACTGGGGGTGGACGCGGTAATCGGCGTCGAGATCGGTGACCAGCAGGAGGGTCGGGTCCATCCCTCGCTCGCGAACCAGGAGCCGATACAGCCAGCGGCCGCCGAAGGCCATGGCGCTGCTCTTGCCGACCACGATCCCCGGCTCGAGCGGGTCGAGGATGTGGACGAAATCGGCGAAGGCGGCTCCGAACTCATCGCGCAGGGCCTGGACGTTGGCGATCCCGGTGGCGTCGGTCTCCCGCGTGATGATCGCGCAGATCTTTCGATCGGCCGGCCAGTCCGCCTCGGCAAGGGCGCGGACCGTGTGGCGCAGGGTG
The DNA here is from genome assembly GCA_039934115.1 of Chloroflexota bacterium. Lineage (GTDB taxonomy): Bacteria > Chloroflexota > Limnocylindria > QHBO01 > QHBO01 > CF-167. Next base: position 4,668 of record JBDTMU010000093.1, read on the forward strand.
TCCAGCGCCTCAGTGTAGGTCGGGATCAGGGCCAGGTGCGTGAACGACCGCCAGTCCGGCAGCGCGGGATCGTCGAGGGACTCCAGGCGGGCCGTCCAATCGGTCGCGAGCACGTTGCGAATGCGGCGGTGGGCGATGATCACCGTCCCCGCGAACCAGAGGGCGCGGCACAGCCAGTAGAAGTCGAAGGTGAGCACGAAATAGGCAACCAGCCACGGGTAGCTGAAGCTGAGCCAGATCGGCCCGATGATCACCGCCCAGCTGACCGTTCCCGGAACCATCTCGAGCAGGCGCTGCAGCCAGAGATAGCGCTCCTGTGTTCGCGCCTCGGACATGGGCCCCTCGTCTGGGTCGCCGGCGCCGTCGCGGACGGCGACGGGCGCAGCGGTCGCTAGTAGACCGGCGTCAGCCAGTCGCGGTAGGCGTCCGAGCGGCCGCGGACCGCATCGAAGTAGATCTGGTGCAGTCGATGCGTGATGGGGCCAACCTTGCCGGTGCCGACCGCCCTTCGGTCGACCTCGACCACCGGCGCCAGCTGGGCGCCGGTCCCGCACAGGAAGACCTCATCGGCCATGTACAGCTCGGTGCGGTCGATGCTGCGCTCCTTGACCGGGATCCCCAGGTCGCCGGCCATCGTCATCAGGTGCTCGCGGGTGATCCCCTCCAGGATGTTGTCGCTGCTCGGAGGCGTGATCAGGGTCCCGTCGCGGACGATGAACAGGTTCTCGGCGCTCCCCTCGCTGACGTGCCCGTCCTGGGTCAGCATCAGCGCCTCGTCGAAGCCGTTCATCTGCGCCTCGCTCTTCGCGAAGGCGCCGTTGACGTACGAGCCCGTGATCTTGCTGCGCGCCGGGATGGCGTTGTCATCGGTCCTGCGCCAGGTGCTGACCTGTGCCCGGATCCCCGCCTCGGTGTCGATGTACTTGCCGAACGGCACCGCGAAGATGGTGAGATCGGACTCGAGGTTGTGGAGGCGCACGCCGATGACCTCGCTCGACTTGTAGCAGATCGGCCGGATGTAGGCGTCCTCGCGGAACCCATCTCGCCGAAGGAGCTCGACGGTGATCCCAACGAGCTCCTCCGGGGTGTGTCGCAGTTCCAGCTGGAGGAGCCTGACGGACCGATGAATCCGCTCGTAGTGCGCCAGCAGGTCAAGCCCGTAGAGCTGCTCCTGCTCCGCGTTCCAGTAGCAGCGGACCCCCTCGAAGACGGCCGTGCCGTAGTTGAAGGCATGGGTCATCACGCTGATCTTGGCTTCGGCAAGGGGAACGAAGTCCCCGTGGAAGTAGGCCCACAGACCGGCCGTGCGGTCCG
>JBDTMU010000094.1:0-5940 GCA_039934115.1 Chloroflexota bacterium
CGCTCGCAGGTCGCCGACCTGGCGCTCGAGGCCGCAGGGAAGCTCGTGCGTTCCGAGATGAACGCCCCTACCCAGCGACGCCTGGTCGAGGGGTTCCTGGCCGATGTCTCGCCGAGCGACGGGGAGCGCAGCTGACCGATGGCACGACGCGACACGTCCGCCCGGCGCTACGCGGAGGCGGCCTTCGAGATCGGCCGTGCCGACGGGACGCTGGATGCCTGGGAGCGGGACATGGCCACGATCGGCGCGACGATGCGTCATCCGGAGCTGCGCAGCCTGCTGCTTCATCCCGCAGTCCCGTTCGTGGACAAGGAGCGGGTGCTGCGACGGGTGATGGGGCGAGGCGTCGCCGCGGCGCCGATCAACCTCGTCCTGCTGATGGTCCGGCGTGGCCGTCCCGGTGCGATCGACCGCATGGTCGAGCGCTTCATGGAGCTTCTGCGGCGCCAGCGGGGAATTGCGCTGGCGGAGGTGCGGACGGCACTGCCGCTCGACGACGGGGAGCGCGCTGACATCGCGGCGCGGCTGCGTAGCCTGACCGGCTCGGAGGTTGAGATGCAGGAAACCGTTGATCCGGACCTGATCGGCGGCATCGCCGTGCGGATCGGGGATCGGCTCTACGACGCAAGTGTGCGGAGCCGCCTGGAGCGGCTGCGGGCGCGACTGACCGCGATTTAGGCACAGGACGAGGGAGTACATGACGATCCGATCCGACGAGATCACGTCGATCATCCGCAACGAGATCAGCGGCTTCGACGAGGGAGCCGATGTCTCGGGCGTCGGCACCATCGTGGAGGTCGGCGACGGGATCGCGCAGATCTACGGGCTCTCCGGCGCGCTCGCGTCGGAGCTGTTGGAGTTCCCCGGCGGCGTCATGGGGATGGCCTTCAACCTCGAGGAGGAGACGGTCGGGGCCCTGATCCTGGGCGACTATACGAAGCTCAAGGAGGGCGACCAGGTCAAGACCACAGGGCGCGTGGTCGAGGTGCCGGTTGGCGATGCGCTGATCGGTCGCGTCGTGAGCCCGCTGGGTGTGCCGCTGGATGGCAAGGGGCCGATCGCCGCGACCGGGACGCGCCCGGTGGAGCGAATCGCACCGGGCGTGATCGTTCGCCAGCCGGTCGATACGCCGGTGCAGACCGGCATCAAGGTGATCGACAGCATGATTCCGATCGGCCGCGGCCAGCGCGAGTTGATCATCGGCGACCGCCAGACCGGCAAGACCGCGATCGCGGTTGACACGATCATCAACCAGAAGGGACAGGACCTGGTCTGCATCTACGTCGCCATCGGCCAGAAGATGTCGACCGTGGCCCAGGTGGTGGCCGTGCTGGAGGAGCACGGCGCCATGGAGCACACCATCGTGGTGGTCGCCTCCGCCTCCGACCCGGCGCCGATCCAGTTCCTGGCACCCTACGCGGGCGTCGCGATGGGCGAGGAGTTCCTTGACAACGGGCGCGACGCGCTGTGCATCTACGACGACCTGAGCAAGCACGCCTGGGCCTACCGCCAGGTCTCGCTGCTGATGCGCCGCCCTCCCGGCCGCGAGGCCTACCCCGGCGACATCTTCTACGCTCACTCGCGTCTGCTCGAGCGCGCCGCCCGGCTGAACAAGGAGAACGGCGGCGGGTCGTTGACCGCCCTGCCGATCGTCGAGACGCAGGCCGGTGACATCTCGGGCTACATCACGACGAACGTGATCAGCATCACCGATGGCCAGATCTTCATGCTGACCGACCTCTTCAACCAGGGGCAGCGTCCCGCGGTCAGCGCCGGTCTGTCGGTCAGCCGGGTCGGAGGCAATGCGCAGATCAAGGCGATGCGGCAGGTCGCCGGCAAGCTGCGTCTGGACCTCGCCCAGTACCGAGAGTTGGCGGCGTTCGCCCAGTTCGCCTCCGACCTGGACAAGGCGACCCGGGACCAGCTGACGCGTGGCGAGAAGCTCTCCGAGATCTTGAAGCAGCCACAGTTCGCGCCACTCCCGGTCGAGAAGCAGGTGACGATCATCTGGGCCGCCACCAACGGCTACCTCGACGATATCGAGACACCGAAGATCCGCGACTTCGAGACCGGCCTCTACCGGTACCTTGAGTCGACCGATGGAGGTCTGCTGCCCGCCATCGCGAAGGAGAAGGCGATCTCCGATGCGCTCGGAGCGAAGCTGAAGAAGGCCGTCCTCGCATTCCGTCGTGAGGGCGGATTCGGATCCGACGAGGAGCCGGCAGTGGAGGACGCTGCCACCGAAGAGGAGCCGAAAGCCGAGACCAACGCCGAGACCAAGGCCGCGCCCGCTCCCGAGGAAACGCCGCCAGCCGCCAAGCCCCGCAAGGCGGCGGCCAAGGCACGGGCTGCTCGCAAGCCGGCGGCCAAGGCACCGGCTGCCCGCAAGCCGGCGGCCAGCCGCAAGAAGGAGACCGGCGCCTAGATGGCAACGCTGCGCGAGGTCCGCCGCCGAATCGCCTCGGTCACCAACATCGCCCAGATCACGCGGGCGATGCAGATGGTGGCCGCCTCGCGCATGAAGCGAGCACAGGATGCCATCCTGGCCGCCCGTCCCTACTCCGATGAGTTGCGGGCGGCGCTGGCGCGCGTCGTCGCCGCCCTCGACGCCGAGGTGGACCCGCTGCTGGCCCGGCGACCGGTGCGGAAGATCGGGTTGGTCATGATCACGACGGACCGAGGCCTGGTCGGATCGCTGAACGCCAACGCGGTGCGCGCAGTACTGCGCCACGTGGCCGAAGAATCCACGATCGATGGCGAGCAGGTCGAGCTATCTGCCGTCACGGTCGGGCGCAAAGGTCGCGACGCGCTGCGCCGCGCCGGCGTCCCGATCGCCGCTCATTTCGCCCAGCTGGGCGATCGTCCCAGCTTCGCCGACGTGACGCCGATCGCTCGACTGGTGACCCAGGACTTTCTGGCTGGCACCTATGACCGCATCGAGATTGCGTACTCGACCTTCATCAACACCCTCTCCCAGCGGCCGGTGGTCGTCACCGTGCTGCCGGTCGAGCGGCCCACCCTGGGGGAGCAGGAGACGGAGACCAACGACGAGTACCTCTTCGAGCCCTCACCCGAGGCGGTCGTGAGCCGCCTGCTTGCGCATTTCGTGGCGGTCGACATCTATCGGGCGGTGCTGGAGAACCGCGCGTCAGAGCAGTCCGCACAGATGGTCGCAATGCGCAGCGCGACCGATAACGCGAACGAGCTGATCGGCGACCTGAAGCTCGTCTACAACAAGACCCGCCAGGCCAATATCACGCGCGAGATGACCGAAATCGCCTCCGGGGCGGAAGCCCTCGGCTAGGCCAACCAGCAGAGGAGACACGAGAAGACCGATGGCGACCGGAAAGGTGATCCAGATCACGGGCCCCGTGGTCGATGTCGAGTTCCCGCCGGGCGAGCTGCCCGGGATCTACAACGCGCTCCAGATCAAGCGGCCGGCCGCTGCCGCTGGTGCGGACGACACGCTGGTGGTCGAGGTGCAGCAGCACCTCGGCAACAACTGGGTCCGTGCCGTGGCGATGTCGACCACCGACGGACTGTCGCGCGGCATCGACGCGGTCGACACCGGTGCGGCCATCACCGTGCCGGTCGGGTCGGTGACCCTTGGACGCGTCTTCGACGTGCTCGGGCACGCGATCGACGGCAAGGGCGCCGTCGCCAAGTCCGACACCCTGCCCATCCACCGCGCCGCTCCGGGCTTCGACCAGATGGAGACGGAGGCGCAGGTCTTCGAGACCGGCATCAAGGTGATCGACCTGATCGCTCCGTTCAAGCGGGGCGGCAAGGCCAGCGTCCTCGGCGGCGCCGGCGTCGGCAAGACGGTCATCATCCAGGAGCTGATCCGGAACATCGCGGCTGAGCACGGCGGTTACTCCGTCTTCGCCGGCGTCGGTGAGCGCTCGCGCGAGGGGAACGACCTGATCGGCGAGATGACCGAGTCGGGCGTGCTCGACAAGACCGTGCTCGTCTTCGGCCAGATGAACGAGCCGCCCGGAGCCCGGCAGCGGGTTGGCCTGACCGCCCTCACCATGGCCGAGTACTTCCGCGACGTGGAGCACCGCGACGTGCTCCTCTTCATCGACAACATCTTCCGGTTCACGCAGGCCGGTGCCGAGGTCTCCGCCCTCCTGGGCCGGATGCCCTCGGCCGTCGGCTACCAGCCGACGCTGGCAACCGAGATGGGGGACCTGCAGGAGCGGATCACCTCCACCAAGGACGGCTCGATCACCAGCCTGCAGGCCATCTTCGTGCCGGCCGACGACTACACCGATCCGGCCCCAGCCACCACCTTCGCTCACCTCGACAGCAGCGTGCGTCTTGAGCGCTCGATCGTGGAGCTCGGCATCTACCCCGCCGTGGACCCGCTTACCTCGACCTCGACGATCCTCGACGCACGAGTCGTGGGGGAGGATCACTTCAATGTCGCCCGCGAGGTGCAGCGCACGCTCCAGCGCTACAAGGACCTCCAGGACATCATCGCCATCCTGGGCATGGACGAGCTCTCGGAGGAGGACAAGGTGACCGTCTCCCGGGCGCGACGCCTGCAGCGCTTCATGAGCCAACCGATGTTCGTGGCAGCCCAGTTCACGGGCCGAGAGGGAAGGTATGTGGAGCGTGGCGAGACGGTCCGCGGCTTCCGAGAGATCCTCGAGGGGAAGCACGACGCGCTGCCAGAGCAGGCATTCTTCATGGCTGGACCGATCGAGGACGTGCTGGCCAATGCCGAGGCGATGAAGTGACGAGGTTATGGCCCGGCCCCGCGACGCCTTGGCTGGCTAGCGCAACAGCCTGCAGCGCCGCGGCGCCGGTCCCTCACCGGAGCCACCCACCACTGCAGCGGCCTTCCGCCGAGGTGGTGTGAGTGCCGATTCATCTGGAGATCGTGAGTCCGGAGCGGCGGGCCTATTCGGACGAGGTCGACATGGTGACCGTGCCCGGCATCGACGGGGAGCTTGGAATTCTTCCGCACCACACGCGTCTGATCAGCGCCCTCGGCATCGGTGAGCTGCGGATCAAGAAGGCGGGTACCGAACAGGTGCTCTTCATCTCGGGAGGTTTCGTTGAGGTCCGGGCCGACAAGGTCGTGGTGATGGCCGACCTGGCCGAGCATTCCGATGAGATCGACGAGGCGAAGGCGATCGAGGCGCGGAAGCGGGCCGAGGCGGAGCTGGGCGAGGTGCACGACCCGATGGACCTCGCCCGGGTGCGGGCGGCCCTGCAGACGGCGCTCATGCGCGAGCGGATCGCCACGCGACGGCGTTCGCGAGGCTAAAGCCCTCAGCTCTCCTCGCGCAGTTTCCAGCTCATGGTGGGCCGCTGGGGTAGGATCGGCTCATGAGTGACGAGGGCAATTGATGCAGGCCTGCGACCAGTGCGGCGCACGGCTCCAGCAGCTGCCGGTGCGGATCGAGATCGTCCGCGAGTCCGGGCCGATCGGGCTTGCCGGCGCGCCGTCCGGCACTGCCGCGAACTTCAGCAAGGGCTACGCCTTCTGCTCCAGCGACCATGCCTACGCCTGGGCGCGGGAGCGGCGCTACATGCTCTGCAACGCAGCTCCGACCGCGTTCGAGGAAGGCATGCAACCGTTCCTGCCCTCGCGTCACATGGGCGGTCGTGTCGGCCTGTGCGACGGCCATCACCTTGGTGCGCACGAGTGGAAGGAGGCGTGGCCCGCCTAAGATCGGGCACGCAATTCACTTGGGAATGTGATCCCGCGTCGATGACCGGATTCCCGCATGGTGATCCACCCGTGAATAGGCGGGCCTCGTTTGCCGCCCCGGCGCTGCAGCACATTCACACGTGAATCGAAGCCTTCCGGATCCACCGAGCGGTCGAGGTCGGACCGCGTCCCGGGTGGCGACCCGCCGGTAGACTGGCGATTCATGCAGAAGTTCATCGTCACCGGCGGCGTCCCGCTCCGCGGCGAGGTGCGGATCG
>JBDTMU010000095.1:0-5897 GCA_039934115.1 Chloroflexota bacterium
CGCTGGCGCGCTACCTGGCAGGCGGAATCCGCATCGGGCTCGGCTCCGATGTCGCTGCGGGACCCGACGCGCCGCTCTTCAGCGTGATGCGCGCCGGTGCCTACACGCAGAACGCGCTGCGCGCCGCCGGTCTGAGCGACGCGCCGCCGTTGAGTCCCGCCGACTGGCTCCGACTGGGAACGCTGGGTGGCGCCGAGGCGCTCGGACTCCAGGACCGGATCGGCTCCATCGAGGTGGGAAAGGAGGCGGACCTGATTGTGGTCGACCCATCGGTGACCCTGCCCCTCGAGGGCGTGGGCGCACACGACGACGGAGGGTCCGACGAAATGCTCAGCCGGCTCATCTTCCGGGCGCATCCATCCATGGTCCGCGGCGCATGGGTCCGTGGACGCCTGCTGCCTGCCTGACCCGACCCGCATCGGCTAGGCTAGCGACATGGGCATGGACAAAGTCATCCAGATCCTCATCAACGCCGGCGCGCTGTACGCGGCGGTGTTCGTGGTCGGAGGGATCACCTTCGTCGGCGAGTGGTGGAAGCTGCTGCTGGTGGCGCTGGCGTTCAGCCTGCTGAACACCTATGTCCGCCCGATCCTCCGCATCCTCACCTTGCCGATCAGCGTCATCACGCTCGGCATCTTCCTGCTGGTCATCAACGCGGCGATGCTGCTGCTGACGAGCGCGATCAGTGATCAGCTCACGCTCGGCTTCCGCGTCGCCGATTTCGGGGCCGCCTTCCTTGGGGCCATCGTGGTGGCGATCGTGGGCTGGATCCTGTCGATGGTCATCGGCGCCGCCCGGATGCCGACCAGGGCCCTCTGACGAGCAAAGCCTCAGGGGGGATCGGCGTCGCGTTCGTCCTGGCCGCCGCGTTGGCGATTGTGCTCACCGGGCCGCTCCTCCTCTTCAACCCCTGGCTGGTCAGCGCCGAGCAGGCGCGCCACGGCGTTGCCGCCTCGCTCGGCACGGATCAGGCCAATGTTGATCGGGTCACGACGGGCATGCTGGGCGACCTGTTCGTGGATGGAGCCTTCGACGAGAGCCTGGACGGAGACGTTCCCATCCTCGACCGCTCCGAGCGGAGCCACATGGCAGATGTCGGAGGACTGGTCCGCATCCTGGCCGCGCTGGAGGCCGTCGCGATCGTGGTCCTGCTGATCACCGGGTGGTTGTTGCGCGGAGAGCGGGCGCGCCGTGGACGGCTCCTGCTGGGCGCGGCGCTGGCGGTCGGCGCGGTTGCGCTCGCGCTCGGGCTCTTCTTCGCGGTCGCCTTCGACACGGCCTTCGCCTCCTTCCACGCGCTCTTCTTCCGGGAGGGGACGTGGCAGTTCGGCCCCGATTCGAACCTGATCCGCATCTTCCCGGAGCCCTTCTGGTTCGAGACGTCGCTGCTGGCCGGTCTCTCGATCGTGCTCGGCGCCGGGCTGGCGGCCTGGCTGGCTCGCCGTGGGATGAGGGGCTCGGCCGAGCACTGAGGCTCGGTTACACTCGCGCGCATGGGCCAATCGATCCACATCGGGCGCATCTTCGGCGTCCAGATTGGCCTGCATCCCTCGTGGTTCGTGATCGCCCTGATCGTCACCTACACGGTGGCCGCCGGTCAGCTGCCGGTCGCCTACCCGAACTGGGACCAGGCGCTGTACTGGGTCGTGGGCGCGGCGATCGCCCTCCTCTTTTTTGGATCGGTGCTCGCCCATGAGCTGAGCCACGCCCTGGTGGCACGCCGCTTCGGTCTCAGGGTGCGCGAGATCACCCTCTTCATCTTCGGCGGCGCGGCGACGCTGGAGGGCGAGACGAAGCGGCCGCGCGACGAGGCGCTGATCGCTGCGGCCGGCCCACTGACGAGCCTGGCAATCGGCGCCTTCCTGTTCGGCATCGACGTCGCGATCCGTCAGCCGCAGCTGGGGGCCATCACCGGCTGGCTCGGCTTCATCAATCTCACACTCGGCCTCTTCAACCTGATCCCCGGCTTCCCAATGGACGGCGGGCGGATCCTGCATGCGATCCTGTGGAAGCTCCGCGGCGACCGGAGCGTTGCCACCCGCAACGCCGCCGGCGTTGGGCGGCTGTTCGGCTACCTGCTCATTGCGGGCGGCGTTTTCCTGATCTTCCAGGGCGGAGACCTGTTGTTCACCGGGGTCTGGTTCGCATTGATCGGCTGGTTCCTCTCAAACGCGGCCGAGGCGACGATCGCCCAGGTGGGCGTCGAGCACGCATTGCGCGGGATCAAGGTTCGTGAGGTGATGGAGGCCGATCCGCCCTCCCTCACGCCCAATGAGTCCGTCGCCGACCTGGTCAACGAACGCCTCATTCGCGGCGAGCATCGGTCATTCCTGGTGCGCCACGACGACGGGGGACTGGCCGGGATCGTGACCCTCTCCGACGTGCGGCGCATGCCGCGCGAGAACTGGGAGAACGCGAGGGTGACCGACATCATGACCCGCTACGCCGACCTGGCCACCATCGGTCCCGATGCCGGGCTGGAGGCGGCCCTCAAGCTCCTGCAGGAGCGCGAGGTCAACCAGCTGCCCGTCGTCACTGATGAGGGTCGCACCGTCGTCGGCCTGCTGACACGGGCGGGCATCCTGCGACTGATCGAGGCACGGATGCGCCTGGGTGTCTAGCCCGATGCTCTCCGTCGAGGAGGCCCGCACCCGGATTCTGTCCCATGCTCGATTGACCGAGGCAGAGCCGGTCCCACTGCGCGACGCCTTCGGTCGCGTACCGGCGGAGTCGAGCGTGCTCGCGGCGATCGACGTGCCGCCCTTCGCGAACTCGTCGATGGACGGGTTTGCATTGCGTGCCGCCGATGCTCCCGGAGAGCTGCCGCTCATGGGCGAGGTGGCGGCGGGCGCCGCCGCGCCGCCCCTTCGACCGCGTACCGCCGTCCGGATCATGACCGGCGCGCCCCTACCGCCCGGTGCCGACGCGGTCGCCCCCTTGGAGGATGCGGAGATGGTCGGCGAGGACCGCGTGCGTCTCCCGATGACGGAGGCTGGGGCCAATGTCCGCGCCCGCGGGCACGACACGCAGCATGGGGAACAGGTCGAGCTCGCGGCCGAGCCGCTCTCCGCGGCGACGATCGCGGTCCTGGCGTCACTGGGGATCGGGCAGATCGAGGTACGGCGGCGTCCGCTGGTTGCCATCCTCTCCACGGGGGACGAGCTGGTGACGCCGGGCGAGTCGCTCGGCGAGGGTCAGATCCACGATGCCAATACCGTGTCGCTGGCCGCAGCCGTGCTGGAGGCAGGTGGTGAGCCGATCGTCCTGCTCCGCGCTCCGGACGAACCCGTGGCGATCGACGCCGCGCTGCGGGAGGGATCGGCCAGCGCGGACCTGCTGGTCGCCAGCGGCGGCGTGAGCGTGGGCCGGCACGACCACGTCCGTGCCGGGATCGAGCGGCTGGGCGAGCTGGCCTTCTGGCGGATCGCGGTTCAGCCGGGAAAGCCGCTCGCCTTCGGGTCGATCGCGGATCGAGCGGTGATCGGCCTGCCCGGCAACCCGGTGAGCGCCCTGGTGACGTTCGAGCTGTTCGTCCGGGTCCTGCTGCGCGGGATGATGGGGCTGGCAGGCGACGGACGCGTGCATCTCCCCGCGCGCCTCGACACGACGGTGCGTAAGGACCGCGAGCGCCGGGCGTACCTGCGAGTCGTCGTTCGACCGGACCCCGATGGTTGGCTGGCCAGCCCTGCCGGTGGGCAGGGGTCGGCCCAGCTGCGCGCGCTGGCCGCCGCAAATGCCCTGCTGGTCGTGCCCGAGGGGGAGCCCGCGGGCGAGGCCGGCGCTCGCTACGATGCCGTTCTGCTGCGAGGAGTCTCGTGAAGCCATCACACCTGGGCCCCGACGGCGAACCGCGGATGGTCGACGTCGGTGGCAAGCCGGTCAGCGCGCGCCGCGCAGTCGCAACGGCCAGCGTGCGGATGCGGCCGGAGGTGCTGAGCTCTCTGCTGGATGGCGGCGGCCCCAAGGGAGACGCCTTCGTCGTCGCGCAGCTGGCGGGGATTGCTGCGGCCAAGCGCACTTCGGAACTGATCCCGCTGTGTCATACGATCCCGCTCGACCGGGTCGAGGTGGAGCTGACCGCCGACCGCGAGGCCGGAGTCGTCGTCATCCGGGCCGAGGCACGCGCGACGGCGCGCACGGGGGTCGAGATGGAGGCTCTGACCGCCGCGAGCGTCGCCGCGTTGACTCTGTACGACATGGCCAAGGCGCTGCAGCGGGACATCTTGATCGAGCGCGTCGAGCTGCTGGTCAAGGAAGGCGGTCGCAGCGGGGCGTGGTCGAATGAGGCGAGCGCCGCGGGCCTTGGCCCAGTCGGGGCCGTGCACGAGGCCGCTGTCATCACCTGCTCGACACGTGCCGCAGCCGGCGAACGGGCGGACGAATCCGGCCCGGCGATCATCGCCGCACTTCTCGCGGCAGGCTTCGACGTCATGGCTGAGCCGATCCTGCTCCCCGACGACGAGGACCTCATGGCCTCGACGCTTGCGCGACTGGCCGACGCCGGGACGCGGCTGATCGTCACCAGCGGCGGGACCGGGCTCACCCCGGGTGATCGCACCCCGGCTGCCACGCTTCGAGTCGTGGACCGCGAGATCCCCGGCCTTGCCGAGCTGATGCGCGCCGCCGGCATGACATCGACGCCGATGGCCTCGCTCTCGCGCGGCCTGGTCGGCGCCCGCGGGACGACCCTGATCGTCAACGTCCCGGGCTCGCCGCAAGGCGCTCTCGAGTCGCTGCAGGCTGTGATGCCGGTCCTGCGGCATGCCCTGGAGCAGCTTGCCGGGGGCGATCACTAGCGCCGGAGAGCCCGAGCGCCGACTGCGATCGGTGCGGCCGAATGGCGACAAGGACTAGGAACGACCGACTTCCCCCAGTTCGTGTCGGAATATGCCACCAGCAGCATGCTGATGAACGGGCCTCGACGGTTCTGCGGTCATTGCTAGTCCGCGCGGGCATGACGCCGGGGGAGCCGGGGTGACGGGTAGCATGGCCGGCATGGAGGTCGGGATTCCGTTCTACCCCCTGATCGTGCTGCCGGCCGCGGTGGCCATCGCGCTCTTCTGGCGTCGCGCCAGCCGCCACCTGGCCGTCCTGCGCGCCGGGCGACCGATCGACCGCCTTGATCAGCCACTGCGCCGCATCTGGGGCGTGGTCGTCTACGTCATCGCCCAGCGGCGGCTCCTCAACGAGCTGGGCACCGGGCTGATGCACGCCTTCATCTTCTGGGGCTTCCTGGTCCTGCTGGTGACGACCGGGAACTACTTCACCAACGGCGTGGTGGAGTCGATCCTGCGCTGGCCGCTCGGCGGCATCCCCTGGCTGGCGGCGGTCGCGATCGCCAACCTCTTCATCGGCCTGGTGCTGGGCGCCCTGGTCTACGCCACATGGCGCCGCGTGGTGCAGCGGCCCGTCCGCCTGGCCCTGAGCCGGGACGCCTTCATCATCCTGGCCATGATCCTGGGGGTCGTCGTCAGCGAGATGGCGGGCGATGCCCTGCGATTCGTCGCGCGCCCTGACGACCCGGCGCGGGTGGCGGCGATCCTGGCTGGTCCTCTCTCAATCGCCCTCGCACCGATCGGCCCCGATGCGGCGGCCACCGGCTACGGGATCTTCGCCTGGCTGCACATCGGCTTCGTGATGGCCTTCGGCACCTATCTGCCCTACAGCAAGCACCTGCACATCCTGACCAGCGAGCCGAACGTCTACCTGCGCAACCTGGAGCCGCGTGGCGCCCTTCGGAAGATGGACCTGGAGGCCGAGCCGGCCCCGGGTGAGGAGCTGGTGTTCGGCGCCAAGGGGCTCAAGGACCTCACCTGGCGCCACCTGCTGGATGGGCTGTCGTGCACCGAGTGCGGCCGCTGCATGGAGTTCTGCCCGGCCTCGATGACCGGCAAGAC
>JBDTMU010000096.1:0-5714 GCA_039934115.1 Chloroflexota bacterium
CCTTCGGCAACTGCCGCCTGGCGGGCGAGACCTCGGACCTGGTCACCGCCTTCGGTGAGATGGAGCGAGGTCGCTGGTTCGATCTCGTCCTGCCTGCGCGAGGGGCGCATCCTGCCGCGCGCGTCCGGGTGCCGTGGGTGGCGACCTTCGGTGACGTCGCGGTCGGCTCGCCACTCCTTTTCGAGGATGCGGACTACGCCGGGCCGGCGCTGGCCGTGAACCTGGGATCGGCGGCCGGAGAGCTCGGTCTGGAACTCGACACCCCGGTGCGGCTCGAGCCTGCCTGAGCCGATGACCGACGGCCCGCTGCTCGAGGTAGATTCCCTCACCTTTCAATATCGGCGGGCCAGCGAACCAGCGATTCGCGATCTCTCCTTCACCCTCGACCCGGGTGAGGTGCTGCTGGTGGCCGGACCATCCGGCTGCGGCAAGTCAACCCTCATTCGCGCCATCAACGGCCTGATCCCGCACTCGTACCGCGGCGACCTCTCAGGAAGCGTGACGGTCGCCGGTCGGCTGACTGCGCAGACGCGGCTGCGCGATCTGGCAGAGCTGGTCGGGACCGTCCTCCAGGATCCGCGCAAGCAACTGGTCGGCTCGACGATCGCCGCCGAGCTTGCCTTTGGGCCGGAAAACCTCGGCAAACCCCGGGAGGAGATCGCCCGCCGACTCGAGGTCGTGCTGGCGGCGACGGGGCTGGAATACCTGCTCGGCCGCACCACCGATGAGCTCTCCGGGGGTGAGAGCCAGCAGGTCGCCATCGCGGGCGCGCTGATGCTGGAGCCGCGGCTGCTCGTCCTCGACGAACCGCTTGCCAACCTCGACCCGGTCGCCGCCCATCGGCTCATCGGTTTGATTCGACGGCTGGCCGATGAAGGCACGGCGGTCGTGATCGTCGAACACCGGGTGGAGGACGTGCTCGACGCCAACCCTGACCGCGTGCTGTACCTCGAGGATGGGGCGACCCGCTATCTCGGGCCGATGGACGGATTCCTGGCGATCGCCGACCCGCGGCTGGTCAAGGTGCCGTTCGCCGTCTCGATGGCGCGCGCCAGCGCCGCCAGCGATGAGCCTGACCATGACGCGCGGCTCCGCGGCGACCAACCTACGGCCTCGCCCCGCCTCGAATGGCGCGGGGTGCACGCGGGATACGACGAACGGGTGGTGTTGCATGGGGTAACGGCGAGCCTCGGATCATTCGAGCGCGTCGCGGTCCTGGGCCCGAATGGCTCGGGAAAGACGACCTTATTCAAGGCGGCCATCGGCCTCATTCCGCTCACGGCCGGTGAGGTTGCGGTCGACGGCGCGCCCACCCAGGGCCGAACTGTCGCCGACCTGGCGGCGCTCTTTGGATATGTCTTCCAGAACCCATCCCAGATGTTGTTCGCCCCGAACGTGCAGGACGAGATCCTGTTCGGGCCACGCAACCTCGGCCGGGATGCGAACCGCTTCGAGCAGCTGGTCGACGATGCCCTCCAACGCGTTGGGCTCGCAGCGGAGCACGAGATTCGCGAGCGTCCGCCACTCACCCTCTCGTTTGGCCAGCAGAAGCGACTGGCGATCGCCGTGGCGCTTGCCCTGGAGCCCCGCACTTTGGTCCTTGACGAGCCGTCCGCTGGGCAGGACCATCGAAGTGCAACGGCCTTCATGAGGGAGGTTGGAAGGATCGACGGACTGGAGAGCGTCTACTTCGTCACGCATGACGCTGACCTGGCGCTCGCTCACGCAGACCGGATCCTTCTGATGCGCGACGGCCGGATCGTGGCCGACGGTGCGCCACTCGACGTGATTGCGGACCGCGAGCGATGGGCAGCCTGCAACCTGCGTTACACCTCGCTGATGGAAGCGAATGCGCGTTGGGGGAGCGGGACCGGACGATTCCTGGATGCAGACGCACTTGCGCACTGGATCGTCGGGCAAGATCTTGAGGGAGGTTTGGAGATCACATGACAACTATGGCAATGGGGCAATCCGAGGGCACCTGGTCGGTCACGACCCGCGTCATCGTGTATGCCGCGATCGGTGCAGCGCTGTACGCACTCTTCAATTGGCTATCGTTTGGCATCGCCATGCCGGGCACGAATGACGTGAGCATTCGCCCGCATTACGGCCTCCTCACGTTCTTCGGGTTTGCCTTTGGGCCGGTCGTCGGCTTCCTGACCGGCTTCGTGGGCAACGTGGTGGGTGATCAGCTCACGGGCTGGGGGGCTTTCACCTCCTGGCAGTGGAGCGTCGCCAACGGTTTGGCCGGGCTCATCGCCGGGCTCTTCCCGTTCTGGATGGCCAGCCGGATGTCCAGCCCCGGCAGCAAGGCGGTCACCGCTGCGGTTGCGGGAGTGGTCGCCACGGTCATCGCGTTCCTGTTCATCTTCGTCGAGCTGGTGACGCAGCAGGAGATGGGCTTCAACGCCATCCTGACCACCGAGTACATCCCGACCGTGATCGGGAATTCGATCGCCGCCGCCATCGTGACGCCGATCCTTGTGCTCGCCTGGGAGCCACTCAGGGAGCAGCTCGGTCGTTGACCAACTGATGGCCGCCTAGCTCAGATGCGAGCGGCCTTTCCATATCTCGGGCGAGGGTCCTGGCTGGCAAGCCGGGACCCTCGCGTGCTGCTGGTGGCCGCGATCCTGTTCGTCATCGGCGCCTCGCAGCTGCGCGACTCTCGTCAGCTCGGAGTGGTGCTGGTCCTGGCACTCGGTTACTACAGCACCGCCCGCATCCCGTGGCGAGCAGTGCGCATCCAGTGGATCTATCTGCTCGCGGTAATCAGCTTCTTCGCCTTCTTCAATACGTTGATCAGCGGGGGCCGCACCGGCACGTTCACTGGCGCTGAGACGCATGTCCTTTTCACGCTTCCTCCTTTTGGGGCCGAGATCTCGGCCGAGGGCGTGAGCCTGATGCTGAGCCAGGTCATGCGCTATGCGGCCGTTGCCGCCATCGGCTTCCCGATCGCCTACGCGATCGCGCCAGGGGACCTGGGCGTCGCCCTTCGTCGTCTCGGCGTGGCCGACAAGATTGCGGTGATGGTCGACCTCACTGTCCGGTTCATCCCGACCCTGGCGGGAGAGTTCGCGGAGACGATCGACGCGCAGCGGGTGCGAGGCTACGATCCCACGGCGCGTAAGGGTGGACCGATCACCCGGCTGCGTAGGCTCGCCCCGATCTTCGTCCCGGTGACGGTGGGGTCGATTGCCGGTGCTGAGGACACCATCGATGCCATGGACCTGCGCGGGTTCGGCGTCGGGCGCCGGACCTGGCTGCGCCACCTCAAGTTCGACGCAACTGATTTCGTGCTCCTCGGTCTCTTTGTCCTGTTCGTAATCGTGGCGACCTTCCTGAACGTCACTGGCCGCACCGACCACTACCTCCTGCCGTTCCTCGTCTAGGGTTGGCGAGCACGGCCCCTGTGGACGGGGCGTGGATAACTCCGCCGATCCGCGAGAAATTCGTGGAGAAGTCCTCTAGGCAGGGCCAGTGGCAGCCCCTACAGTTCTGGTTGTTCCGGAGGAGCCGGATCACGGTCCCGAGATTGCATCAAGGGGTCGGGGTGAGGTTCCTCCGGGACATTTTTCATGCCCTTTTTCCGGGCGCTCCCCGCCCGACGCGCTCAGGGCCGCAGCAGCCAGGACCGATATGACGGTCGGAACCCCAGGCCGCGCAGCGCATCCGCCAGGGCCGATTCTGCGGGCGGCGCCCGGTCCACCCGCTCGAGCCGCAGCTCCTTCAGCGGACCGGATGGGGCGAGCAGCCGCGGCAATGCCGCCAGCACGAGCGACACGATCTCCTGGTCAGCCAGCGCGGGCAGTGTGACGAGACCACGGCCCATGCGCTCGACGTACAGCGCGGGTGCCCCGTCCGCGGTGACGAGGTAGGCACCGGGCACCCGCGCCAGCGGCAAGCGCTCCGACTCAGTGGCACGCGGCCACGGCAGCGAGGCGCCGTAAGGCTGCGCCGGGTCTCCGGCCGCCAGGACCACGATCTCCGGGCCACCTTCGAGGTCCGTGTCACGCGCGGCGCGAAGGCGATCGACCGCTCCCGGGAGCGCGAACTGCGCCGCGCCAAGGCCCGCCACGAAATAGCCGCGTCGAGCCCGGCCAGCCTCCTCCATCGCCTTGAGGACGGGATAGACCGCTGCGAAGCCACCGGCAATGCCCTCGGCCAGGACCGCCTCGCGAGTCACCACGCCGTGCCGCTCCAGGAGGGCGATGGCCTGGGCATGACTGCGCTCCGTGGGCGAGCGGCCCTCGCCGACCAGGTCGGCCACCAGCGACCAGCGGCCGGCTGCGCGCGGAGGACCGGTGCCGCCCGGACGGCCCGGTCGTGTCGTCCGTGACCGCGAGCGCGGCAGCGACAAGGCCCGGAGCGGCGCCAGGGTGTCATTTGTGACCTCGCCCGACCAGACGAGGTCCCATAGCGCGTCGAGCAGCTCGTCGTCGGTACGGGCGTCACGCACGTTCACGCGAAGCGGCCCGAAGAAGGTCGCCCCGCGGCGCTCGAGCTGCTGTCGGATTGCGTCGTGCAGCGGGCCGCTCGGTCGATCGCCAGGCTCGAATGCCCCTGCCGATGCGAGCAGCTCGGCCCGCTCGCGGCGGAAGAGCGCCAGGCGACCGTCGTCGCGGCCGATCGGCCCGCGCCCGATCCAGACCACCTCCCCGGCCGCGCCGAGCTCGTCGAGCAGTCGAGGTGCGTAGCCGGCCACCCTGGCGGCGAGCACGTCGCGCTCCAGGATCGAGGCCGGGATCGGATAGCCCTCCAGCTGGGTAATGACCTCAAGCAGGCGCGACATGCCGGACGCTCGGCCACCGACTCCGTGCCAGGCCGGCAGGAATCGAGCAAGCGCCTCCACCGGGACCGGCTCGACCTCGCGGCGCAGCCGCGCCAGCGAACGCCGGCGGAGGGAGCGCATCACCTCGGGGTCGGCGAACTCGTGCTCGGACTCGCCGGGGCGGAACGATCCCTCCACCAGCGCACCGGACTCGACCAGCCCCCGCAGCCGCTCGCCGACGCGCTCCGGGGCAACCCCCCACCGCCCGGCCGGGGCGCCGGCCGTGAACGGCGCGTGGGTCCTCGCCCAACGCAGCAGCAGCCCGTCAAGCGGATCGTGCCCATCTCCGGCCGATGCCAGCCAGGTCTCCGCCACCCCGGGGGGTGGGCTGGCGCCGACCGCATCGCGGTAGCGCGCCACGTCCTCGATCCCGATCCAGCGTGACTCGCCGCCCAGGCGCAGCTGCACGAGGCGCCGATCACCCTCGAGCGCACCCAGGGCTGCAAGAGGGTCCGGGAGGTCGGTGCGCGCGGCAACCTCCTCCGATCGCAGGTCGCCGACCCGCCGCAGAAGGTCGTGGATCCCGTCCACCGTCCGCACGCGCCGTCCGCCAACCAGCGCCTGCAGCTCGAGCTCCAGGTCAGCGATGGCCGCGGGGTCGAGCAGCTCGCGCAGCTCCTCCTCGCCGAGCAGCTCGGCCAGCAGCTCGCGGTCAAGGGCCAGGGCCTGCGCCCGTCGCTCCGCGAGCGGGGCATCGCCCTCGTACATGTAGGCCATCACCCAGTTGAAGAGGAGCCCCGACGCAAACGGAGAAGCAGACCGTGTCTCGACGCTCACGACGCGGATCTGGCGAGATTGGATTCCGCGCAGGACCTCGCCCACCGCGGGAATGTCGAAGACGTCGCGCAGGATCTCGCGGTACGTCTCCAGGATGATCGGGAAGGAG
>JBDTMU010000097.1:0-5711 GCA_039934115.1 Chloroflexota bacterium
GCAAGATGGCGCGACCCGTGCCAGCCACCCGCTCCGTCTACGTCTGCCAGCAATGCGGCGCCAGCGCGCCACGCTGGTCGGGCCAATGCGCCTCGTGCGAGGCGTGGAACACCCTGGTCGAGACGGTCGTGAGCCGCGCCGCCACAGGCGGGGCAGGATCCGCGCGGGCGCGCGAGCGCGCAGCGGCAGCAGGCTCTGCAGCGATCTCGCCCATCGGGGGCGTGAGCAGCGCCGAGGCCTCGCGCCTGCCAAGCGGGATCGGCGAGCTCGACCGCGTGCTCGGTGGTGGCCTCGTTCCCGGCTCGATCGTCCTCTTCGGCGGTGACCCGGGAATCGGCAAGAGCACGCTCCTGCTCCAGCTGGCGGGGCGGCTGGCGGCCGCAGGTCACGCCACCCTCTATCTGACAGGCGAGGAATCGGCGTCCCAGGTTCGCGGCCGGGCGGAGCGGGTCGGGGCGGTGGTGGACGGAGTGGGATTGGTCGCCAGCACCGACCTGGCCACAGCCGTGGGTGCGATCGAGGCTTCGGCGCCCGCGCTGGCCGTGGTCGACAGCGTGCAGACCTTTGCAAGCGCAGAGCTCGGCGGCCCGGCCGGTAGCGTCGGGCAGGTGCGCGAGGTCGCCACGCGCCTGGCGGAGGTGGCCAAGGCAGGCGCCACCTGTGTGGCGCTGATCGGGCATGTCACCAAGGAGGGGACGGTTGCGGGGCCGCGAACCCTGGAGCACCTGGTCGACGCCGTCATCTACCTCGAGGGGGAGCGGATGGGCACCACGCGACTCCTTCGCGCCGCCAAGAACCGATACGGCTCGACCGATGAGGTCGGTGTCCTGGAGATGCGGAGCGACGGCCTGGTCGAGGTGGCCGATGCCAGCCGCTTCTTCCTCGAATCCGATCAGCCGCCGGTTGCCGGCAGTGCCATCACGATCGCCCTCGAGGGGACCCGCCCACTGGCCGTCGAAATCCAGGCGCTCGTCGCGCCAGCCGGCTACGGCTCGCCGCGCCGGGCGACGACGGGGATCGATGTGAACCGGGTCCTGATGTTGATCGCGGTGCTGGCTCGCCACGCCGGTCTGAACCTCACCGGTCACGACGTGTACGTGAACGTTGCCGGCGGACTCCGAATCGAGGAGCCGGCCGCCGATCTGGCCGTGGCCACCGCACTCGCATCGTCGCTGCGCGAGCGTCCGGTGCGCGAGGGGACCGTCCTGGCGGGTGAGCTGTCGCTCTCGGGACGGCTACGGCCCGCCGCCCGTGCCGAGCGTCGCATGGCCGAGGCGGCACGGCTCGGTTTCGATCGGATGGTGACTGGACCCGAGCGCGGCACTCCCGCCGGCCGTCGGCCGGCCGGCCAGCTGGTGGCTGCAGCCGACCTGCGAGAGGCGCTGCGAGAGGCCCTGGTCAAGGACTGATCCGGGCCTCGCGGGCCCGTTGTTATGCCGTACGGCAGGTGCTAAGGTGACCGCCCGCCGCTGGCGGGCGCGGGATTGGCCTCATCGGATTCATCCATTTCATTTGCCCGCGACATCGGATCATCACGGACTCATCGGCTCATGACCACATTCATCCGGCTTGTGGGGGCCCTGCTCGGGACCCTGCTCGGGTTCGCGCTGGGGCTGCTCATCCTGAGGGTGCCCAACTCCGTCATCGAAGACCCGAATCGGCCGGCCTTCCTGATGGCGATGGTCGCCGCCACCCTGCTGTTCGGTTACCTGGCGATCCCGTATGTCACCACCCGACCGACCCGCTGGGCGGTCGACCGCCTGGCGCACGCGGGCGCGGGTGAGTTCGCCCTTGGCGTTGTCGCGATCGTGGTGGGCCTGCTGGTCGGCGTCCTGGCCGGGCTGCCGCTGATCGCGATCGGGGGCTGGGCCGGCTCGGTCCTGCCGCCGGTGGTCGCCGTGGTCCTGGCGCTTCTCCTCCTGTGGGCGACGATGTACAAGCGGGACGTG
Source organism: Chloroflexota bacterium (assembly GCA_039934115.1). Lineage (GTDB taxonomy): Bacteria > Chloroflexota > Limnocylindria > QHBO01 > QHBO01 > CF-167. The sequence goes on from JBDTMU010000097.1 coordinate 1,950, forward strand.
CTGCTGCCGGCCGCGGCCGGGATCCTGCCAGGCGCTCGCCGCCGGGGCGGCTTCTCCCAGATCGTGATCGACACCAGCTCGGTGATCGACGGGCGCATCGTGGACGTCGGCCGCACCGGGTTCATCCTGGGCACCCTGGTGGTGCCGCGCTTCGTCCTCGACGAGCTGCAACGGATCGCCGATTCGCCGGATGCCATTCGGCGCAACCGCGGCAGACGCGGCCTCGAGATGCTCACTGCCCTCCAGAAGGACTCCATCTCGCCTGTCGAGGTGACGGAGGAGACCTACCCGGAGATCGGCGAGGTCGACGCCAAGCTTGTCGCCTTCGCTCGCGACCACGGCGCGGCGATCCTGACCAACGACTTCAACCTGAACCGCGTTGCGGAGCTCCAGGGGATCCGGGTGCTCAACATCAACGAGCTGGCCAATGCGGTCAAGGCGGTGGTGCACCCCGGGGAGGAGATGACGGTGAAGATCATCCAGGAGGGCAAGGAGCCCGGGCAGGGGGTCGGCTATCTGGATGACGGGACCATGATCGTGGTCGAGGGTGGCAGCCGATCGATGAACGACGAGGTCGGCGTGACCGTGACCCGGGTGCTGCAGACGGTCGCGGGTCGGATGATCTTCGCCCAGCCCCGCGACACCCCAGCCACCGGGTGAGGCCGCCGTGCTGATCGGGGCGGTGCTGGTAGCCGCTGGCGGCGGCCGCCGCATGGGCGGCGACAAGCTCTGGATCGAGTTCTCGGGCAGGCCCGCCTGGCGCTGGGCGCTCGACACGCTCATGGCAGTGCCGGGAATGCGCTGGGTTGTGGTGGTGGCGCCGACCGATGCGCTTGAGCGATTCCGCGACGCGATCCCCGAGTCCGCGCGCGGCCGGTGCGAGGTCGTGGCTGGGGGCGAGGAGCGAGCCGATTCTGTACTGGCCGGGATCGCCGCACTGACGCGGGCCGGCTTCCCCGAGGACGCCCCGGTCCTCATCCACGACGCGGCGCGACCGGCAGCCTCGAGCGAGCTGATGGCGCGGATCGTGGCAGCTGTCACCCCAGCCGACGCAGCCGTCCCAGTCATCACCCTTCACGATTCGCTGAAGCACGTCGACAGCTCAGGCAGGGTCATCGCCGCCTTCGATCGCGAGGGCCTGGCCCTGGCGCAGACGCCACAGGCCGCGACGCTGGTCGTGCTCCGCGCTGCGCTCGAAGAGGCGCAGGCATGGGGGCGCAAGATGACCGACGAAGCGGCGGCCTTCGGCGCCGCGGGCGTGGTGGTTCACTCGGTTGCCGGCGAGCCCGCCAACCAGAAGCTGACCGAGCCCGGCGACGAGGCGCTGGTTGGAGGAGTGCTTGCCGCTCGTTCGATGCCGCTCGTCGCGCCGGTGGTCGGCGAGGGTCAGCGAGCAGGGATCGGCTTCGACGCGCACCGCTTCGGCGAGGGAGGGACGCTGCACCTTGGCGGGTTGGAGTTCCCTGGCGAGGCGGGCCTGGCCGGACACTCTGACGGCGACGTCGCGCTGCATGCGGTCATTGATGCGTTGCTGGGAGCGGCTGCAGCGGGCGACATCGGCAGCCTCTACCCGCCCGACGATGCCCGCTGGGCAGATGCCGACTCCGGCGAGTTCGTCCGCGGTGCGGTCTCGACGCTGCAGGATGCGGGCTGGCGACCGGTCTCGGTCGACCTGACGATCGTCGCCGCTCACCCGCCGATTGAGCCACGGCGCGACGAGATGGCGGCTCGGCTGGCGGAGCTGTGCGGTGTCGAGGCGAATGCCGTTGGGGTGAAGGGCACCACCTCGGACGGCCTCGGCTTCGCGGGCGCCGAGGGGATCGCTGCGTTCGCGGTGGCCGTCGTCGCTCACACATGAGCGAGTGGATCGGCGGCCGCAGGCCGGTGGTCGAGGCGCTCGCCGCCGGTCGGCCTGCCTCCCGACTCCTGGTCGCCCACAGCGCTCGCTCAGGCCCGGAGCTGAACGAGGTCCTGGCCGCCGCGCGCGCGGCATCGGTGCTGGTGGAGACGATCGATGCGAATCGCCTGCGGCAGCTCGCCGGCTTCGACGGTCACCAGGGCGTGCTGCTCGAGGTGGCGGAGCGCCGGTTCTCGGACGTCGCCGACCTCCTCGCCGCAGCCACCAAGCGCGGGCACGACCCGCTGCTGCTGATCCTCGAGCACCTGCAGGACCCGACCAACTTCGGCACGCTGCTGCGCTCGGCCGAGGCGGCTGGCGTGGACGGCGTCATCTTCCCGGAGCGGGGAGCCGCGCCCCTGTCGGCCGCCGCGGTCAAGGCATCGGCCGGTGCCAGCGAGCATCTGCTGCTTGCACGCGTAGACGGCCTGGGGGAAACGGCGCGAGAGCTCCAGGAGCGCGGCATTCGGCTGATCGCCGCTGACCAGGATGCGCCGACCGCAGCGTGGGATGCTGACCTGACCGGACCGATCGCGATCGTGGTCGGCAGCGAGGGGAGCGGCGTATCGGGCCCGATGCGACGACGCTGCGACCTGCTGGTCCGCTTCCCGATGGCCGGCAGGATCGCCAGCCTCAACGCCGCCACCGCAGGCGCGCTCCTGCTGTTCGATGTCGTTCGTCAGCGTGCGGCAGGGGCTCGACTAGAATCGGGCGCGACGCCGACGTAGCTCAACGGTAGAGCAGTGGTTTTGTAAACCACCGGTTGTGGGTTCGACTCCCTCCGTCGGCTCCAGCAATCCCGGGCGCCCGGTCCCATGGCGAACATGACCATTTCCTTACTATGCACGCCTGCCATGAGCGCAGCAATCTTCCGCGTATGCGTGAGCTTGCAGAAGCCCTCGGCTTTTCATCGCTGCTGGCCGGAAGTCTCGAATACGCGATTCTCATCCGACATCGGCAGGAGCGACGTCTCAGCGTGTCCTTGGTGGACGACGCGGAAGTGGCCGCTCGCGAGGCGCTGACTCGAGTGAGCCAGCGTGAGAGCCGGTGGCCGATGCGCCGTTGGACGGCGGATGGTACGCGGTTCCGGATAGAGAGCGCGTGGCCGCGCTGGCCGTCGAGGCGGGAATAGCCATCGCCGTCAGGGTCGGCCGGGATGATTCGTCGCGGCCTCGGGAACGTCGGGCGCGCCGGGGTTCCCGCCAACGGCATCCATGGCGCGGTTGAGGCCGATGTCGCCGCCGAGCCTGTCGATGACATCCTGGATGGCGTCGGTCGCCGCGTCCGGCGCGTTCTCGTTGTCGCTGAGCCGAGCAAGCACATCGCCGAGCGTCGCCAACAGGCGAGCCTGGTTCTCGGCAAGCTGATCCAGGGCGGTCGACTGCCCTTCCGCGGTGTTCTCCGCCGAATGCTCATCGGCCTGGCCCTGCTGTGCCTGGCCGTTGGCGGCTCCGGCCGCCGCCCGCGCCTGTCCCTCGTCAGCGGCAGACGGAAGTGACGCGTAGGCGACCAGTGAGCCGGTGACCGAGAGGACGATGGCTATCAGGCCACCACGCAGAAGTCGGGTTCGGGGGTTCCCTCGGTGCATGAGAAGGCATTCGTCGTGCGTGATTGTGCGCGAGCGGCCGCAGCTGCCCGCAGGATGGTACTCGTAGGAACAATGCAGGCGCCGATGCGTTATGCGTCGGGGAGCCTCGAGCGCCCGGTTGAGGCGCTGATCGGTCGTTCGCTATACTCCCGCTCGATCGGCAGCGCACCACCTGCCGATCGAAGGCGTGGGTAGGTTGAGCAGGTGGTGAGCTCCGCTGACTGTAGATCAGCCGTCTTCGACTGTGGGGGTTCGATTCCCTCCCTGCCCACCATCG
>JBDTMU010000098.1:0-5694 GCA_039934115.1 Chloroflexota bacterium
GCCGCCTCCCGCCAGGCGGTGTTCGCGTTGTCCGGAACCTCAGCTCGTGCCTGACGATCCAGCGCCCGCGTAGAGGCCGAGGAGTCGGCTTCGCAGCGGGCCGCCGGCACCAACGAGTTCGAGGAAGTCCGCTCCGTCGAGCTCCAGCAGGAGGCCGTCCGTTTCGGCGGTCACCGTTGCCGTGCGAGGCGACTCTCGGAGGAGTCCGATCTCACCGAACACATCATTGGCGCCGAGACGCCTAAGCACGCTGGAAGGTGCGTCTGGAGCGGCGTCCTGGGTGACGACGAACGAGCCGGACTCGATCATGTAGAAGCGATCGGCCGGGTCGCCTTGCCGGATCACCACCTGGCCCGCGGAGACCGGAGCCTCGCGGACGCGAGCGAGTGCCGCCTCGAGCCTGGCCGATGGAACGCCTGCGAACAGCGGAAGCTTCGCCACCTCGGCAAGGGTCGCATCGAATCTGCTCGGTTCGCGGGTGGCGGCTGGGCCGATGAGCGCCAGGCCGGCAACGGTCGCCACGATGACGGCCAACCCGGCTCCACCGAGCGTTGGCGCGGCACCGATATTCACCACCAGGACGGGCATCGCAAACGCCCCCGCAGCCCCCGCTAATGTGAAGACGGTCGCGAACACGCCTGTCCAGCGCCCTCGCGACTCGTCGGGGACGACGCGTTGGAAGATGGTCGTCATCACAACGTCGAGGAGGATGGCTCCGGCGTAGGCGACGACCAGGGCCACGAGCGCGACGACCAGCACGGGGATGGCTCCGAGAAGCAGCAGCCCAAGTCCGAACACGATCGCCCCCATGAGGAGCGGCGGCCCCAGGCTGCGTCGCAGGACGAGCACCCCTGAGCCGACGGCGCCAATCAGGCCACCCACCCCGATCGCGGCGTTCAGGTATCCGTTCGCCGCCTCGCCGGCCTGCAGCACGTTGATCGCCAGGATGACCGTCAGGACCTGCATCCCGCTGTCGAGGAAGCCGGCAATGACGTGGATGATCCCCAGGCCTGCCAAGGGCAGTCGGGCAGGCGCCGGGCGATTCGCCGGCTCATCCCCGGAAGGCGCCGAGACTGCCGGAATCACGGCGGAGTCGGCAGGGGGCGTCGCACGCACGTTGGTCGAAGGCGGGAGCGTCCACAGGATGACCGCGATCACGATGAAGGTCAGCGCGTTGAGGACGAAGGCCAGCGTCACGCCGCCGAGCGCAAGGAGCAGCCCGCCGACCGCCGGGCCGATGATGAAGCTCAGGTTCTGGAGGCTCGACCAGGCGCTGTTGGCAGGCCCGAGCTGACGCTCGTCGGTCACGAGGCCAGGCATGTACGCGCCCATGGCGGGGTAGAAGAAGGCCGATCCGCACGTCGCGAGGATCGCCAATGCCGCGATCAGAAGAACGGGCGCGTTGATCGTGACGAGTACCGCGAGCACGACCATGACGGACCCTCGCCAGATATCGGAAACGAGGAGGACCAGCCTCCGGTCGAACCGATCGGAGATGACTCCGGCCGGGATGGAGAGGAGGACATACGGGATCACGCGAACGGCGCCGAAGATGCCGACGAGCGCCGCATCGCCGGTCTCCAGGTAGATCACGACGAAGATCGCGACGATGTACAGCCAGTCGCCGATGCCGCTGATGAACTCGCCGACGAGCAGCTTCGTCAGCTGCCTGTTGGCGAGGAGCTGCCGGTAGACGCCGAGACCCGCCATGCGGTTCGCCCTGCGTCCTTGCCGACCCCTAGCGCTTGGCGCTCTTCTCGCGTGCCCTGGCGTTCGCCTTCGCGATCGAGCGTACGGTCAGAAGGAAGACGATCGCCACCACCATTCCCAGGGTTGCGAGGCGGGTGGCGTCCACGGCCGGCTCCCAGGCGACCTGGCCATCGCGGATGATCCACGCTCCGGCTGGCGTGGCCCTCACACCGAATCCACCTCCGGCGTTGTTCTCGCTGTCGCCGCCACCGCCGCCGCCGCCGGCCACCTTGGCGGCAGGGATCACCAGCACTCCGTCGCGCTCGATCGGGTCGCCGTACACGCGCTTCACTGTCATGGTGTCGCGTGCGCCGGAGAGCATCTCGTCAACGTTCATCGGTCCTTCTCCTGTTCGGTGGGGGGGGTCAGTCTAGGCCGCGGGCCTCAGGTTGGCCGATGTGCCCCCGGCTCCATCTCGACCATGGCGTGGTGGATCCCATAATCGTCGAGGAGCGCCAGGTAGGGGTCGGGGTCGAAGGCCTCCGGCGCGTGGACGCCGCCGCTCGACCACGCCCCGGTCGCGAGCAGCTCCATGGCGATGACCGGGTTGAACCCGGTCTGCCAGCCGACCACCTGCGAGCCGGTGGTGCGCAGCGTCTCCGCGGCATCGGCCATCTGGTACAGGAAGACCTCCCGCGGCTTGCCATCCTTTGAGCCGATGACCCAGGTCCCGACCACTGCCCGGCCGACCATCTTGTCGCCCATGGTGATCGGGTCGGGCACGACCGCCGCCACCAGGTCGCGCGGCGAGACCTCCACGCCTCGCACCTTCACCGGCTCAGTACTGTCCAGGCCCATGTCGTGCAGGAACTGCAGCTTCGCGATGAAGTCGCTCCCCAGCGCGTACTTGAAGGTGACCCGCCGCAAGCCTTTCAGGTAGCGGGGCACGAGCAGCACCTCTTCGTGCTCGACATTGACGCACTCGACCTCGCCGATCCCCTCCGGGAACGGGAAGGCCTCCGGCGCACTGAACGGCTGGGTCGTGATCCAGTCGCCGCTGCCACCGTCCCATTCGACCGGCGGGTTCAGGCATTCCTCGATCGTGGTCCAGATGCTGAAGACCGGGGCGAAGGCGTAGCCGGGGATGTGCAGGTCGCCGCCGTCGCGGATGTGGACCTCGTGGACCTCGTCGAAGAGATGCTTGGCGGCGTAGGCGGCGAAGACATCAGTCAGGCCCGGGTCCATGCCCATGCCCAGCAGGGCGAGGCGGTCCGTCCGCTCCCACTCGGCCGTGCGTGCGAACTGCTCATCCGCGAGCTTGACGCCGGGGAGCCGGAATGGGTTGTCGGGGTGCGGGCGCGACAGGCTGGTGGCCATGTCCATGTAATGCACGCCGGCGGCGAGCGCCCCGTCGAAGATCGGCATCACGAACCGCGGGTCGACGGCGTTCATGACCAGGTCCACGCGGTGACGCCGCGCCAGATCGGCGACCGCCCCCGCATCCCGGGCATCGATTCGCTCGCTCGGGAAGCGGTTCGGATCGCCCAGCGTGGCCTGGAGCGCGGTGACACGATCGAGGTCGTAGTCGGCCAGCACCAGCAGCTCGCACCACTCGCGCTGCGAGCACATGCGGGCGATCGCCTCGCCAACAGTGCCGACCCCCACCAGCAGTATGCGCATGAGCCGCCCCTCAGCCGAACATCTGGCGCAGGGCGAACAGGACATTGGCCGGCCGCTCGGCCAGGCGACGCATGTACCACGCGTACCAGGCCTCGCCGTAGGCGATCAGAGCGAGCACCCGGTATCCCTCCGACGCGAGGCGCAGCTGCTCCTTCTGGCGGATGCCGAACAGCATCTCAACCTCGAAGGCGCTCTTCGCCACCCCAGCGGCTTCGGCGTGTGCCGCGACCCGTTCGATGAGCTTCGTGTCGTGCGTCCCCATCCCCAGCCTGAGGTCGCCCTTCGCGGCCGACGGGAGCATCAGGACGCAGAGCGACTGAAAGGCGGCATCCACCTCCTCCTTGCGCCGGAAGGCGACGCTTGCCGGTTCGTCGTACGCACCCTTGACAAGCCGGATCGCCGGCTTGAGCGGCAGAAGGGCGTGGACATCGGCCGGGGTTCTGCGCAGGTAGGCCTGCAGGCAGATGCCGATATTCGGGTGCTCCTCCTTCAGGGACCGATACAGATCGAGGGTGGCATCCGTATAGGCGCTCCCCTCCATGTCGAGCCACAGCAGACCGTTCCGCTGTGCCGCGTGGTCAGCCAGGCCGGAGAGGAGCCGCTCGGCGGCAGCGCGGTCGAGGTCCAGGCCCAACTGGGTCGGCTTGACGCTGATCTCCGCATCCATGCCGCGCGCCGCGATCATGTCCAGGAGGCCGTGATAGTGGCTGGCGACCGCCTCCGCCTCTGGTAGCTCGTTCAGGTTTTCGCCGAGCTGGGTGAACAGGATCCCGATGCCGTGCGGCCGAAAGAACTCGGCGGCGTCCAGCGCCTCCTCGACCGTCTCCCCGGGCATGAAGCGCCGGACCGCCCGACGCACGAACCAGATGCGGGGCAGCCACCGCTTCAGCAGACGATTGCGGGCCATCCAGAGGAGGAGCTGGCGCATGCCCCGATGATCGCACGCGATCCGCGCAATCGATGGCTATCCTCAGCGGCGGGCCGTTAGCTCAGTGGTAGAGCAGGGGACTTTTAATCCTCGTGTCGTGGGTTCGATCCCCACACGGCCCTCTCGTGGTCTCCGCGCGGATCGTCAGCTTGCGGGATCCTTCGTGGAGACTTGGATCTCCTCGTCGCAGGCGGAACAGCGGAAGAGCCGCTCACTATGGAGGAGCTCACGCTCTGGGTCCCGTTCATCGGGAGAGTGGGCGTCAACCGGCCTCATCTCCGCCCAGTCGTTGCCGTGCCGGTGCATGATCCGGTTCGTCTCAAAGTTCAACACGCGCCCGATCCTCCACTCGCCTCGATTTAGGTTTAGCTAGTGTCCCTGATACCCCGAGTACATGCCAGCCCAAACAACGTCGCTGATCGGCGACCATTGATCAGCTGCCGGGCACGTACATGAACAGCAGCTGGCCGTTCTCCCGGTGGTACCGGTACGAGGCTCCTCCTGGCGGGATCACCGGTCCCGGCGGGACGGGGCCGCCGTCCCAGGTGCTTCTGCTCGTCGACGGTTGTCCGTGGCTTTGGCTTCACGAACCCGGTTCTCTTCACCCGCCACGTGGTCGGGGCAAGCGACCAAGCCCGGTCGTGGTGCGGCAGCGCACCATCTGGGCCTGCCGAGGCGTGGGTACCCAAGCGCCACCAGAACCGGTACGCTGCACACAGAAGCCGACCTCGGCCGACACCACGGTTTTCAGCCACCGGAGACCGATGCGTTTCTCACTTATCCCACGCGAGACGAAGTTCTTCGACATGTTCGAGGAGGACGCTCGAAACGTCCTGGGCGCGGCGCGCCTGCTCGAGCAGTTCTTCCGCAACTACGACGACCGCGAACGACTAGCCAGCCAGCTGCTCGACGCCGAGCATGCCGGCGACCAGATCAGCCATGACATCGGCCACAAGCTGGAGTCCACGTTCGTCACGCCCTTCGACCGCGAAGACATCCACGCCCTGATCAGCCGCCTCGACGACATCCTGGACCTGATCGAGGAGGTCGCCGACACCTGCATCCTGTACAACATCGACGCCCCGACCCCAGCCGCCATGGAGCAGGCAGAGATCATCGTGCGCCAGTGCGAGCAGCTCGCCGAAGGGCTCACCAAGCTGCGCCGCTTCAAGGGCGTGGAGCCATTCTGGATCGAGGTCCATCGGCTCGAGAACGAGGGCGACCGGATCGCCCGGCAGGCGGTCGCGGAGCTGTTCAAGCACGGCCAGGACCCGATGGATGTCATCAAGTGGAAGGACGTCTACGCCCTGCTCGAAGATGCGATCGACGCGGCCGAGGATGCTGCCAACGTGATCGAGCGGATCGTCGTCAAGCATGCCTGAGGGCTTCACCGCGAC
>JBDTMU010000099.1:0-5683 GCA_039934115.1 Chloroflexota bacterium
TCGCGGATGTGGTAGCCGCCCAGGTTGACGTGCATCAGGCCGGGGATGAGGTCGCCGTCCTTGGCGTCCTCGTAGTAGTAGCGACCCTGGACCAGGCTCGACGCGCAGTTGCCGACCCCGACGATCGCCACCCGAATCTTCTTGTCCGCGGGGCGATTTCCGTTCTTGGCGCCCTTGCCGTTGGTGCTGGCCACGATTACTGGTTCTCCTCTGTTGGGTCGCCGCGGACGACCGCGGGCGACTCCGTCATTTCGCGTTGAACGTGAGAGATGCGCTGGATGGTGGTTGCCACCGAAAGGGCGGCGACGATGCCGATGGCGCCGATGAGGCCGAACTGGATCCCCAGCCCTGCGAGCGCGATGCCCGCCACGACCAGCACCAGCCGTTCGGTGCGGGGTGCGAGGCCAACCGAGGCCGATACGCCGATCGCCTCGGCCTTGGCTCGCGTGTAGCTGACCATGAAAGAGCCGCACAGGGCGGCGAGCGCCAGGGCGACCGGCCAGATCGGGTCGGCGTCGACGCGCAGGAAGTAGATGACCAGGCCGGCGTACAGGATCGCCTCTGCAGCACGGTCCAGGGTCGAGTCGAGGAAGCCGCCAAACGGCGTGCTGCCCCCGGTGGCCCGCGCCAGCGCCCCATCGACCGCGTCGAGGAGCGAGCCGGCGACGAGGATGATCGCGCCCGCCAGCAGCTGTCCCATGGCGACCAGTCCAGCGGCCACGGCGACCACCACGAAGCCGATGACGGTGACCCGGTTGGGGGTGATGCCGAGCCGCTGAGCCAGGCGCACCAGGGGAGCGAGCAGCGCGCGGCCCGCCTCCTTGAGCCGGTTGGAAAGGAGCGAGCCGCCCCGCGGCATCCGTCCGGCCTGCGGGTGGCTAGCCGACATCGGCCACCTCGGATGCGCCGCTGCGGCGCGCCATGCCGATGCCGGAGGTCCCACCGATCAGGCGTGCCTCCAGCTCGTGCAGCTCTTCGAAGGCGGCGGTCCGCAGCCGGCAGATCACCTCGCGCCCCTGGCGCTGCGTCTCGACCAGGTCGGAGAGCCGCAGGATGCGCAGGTGCCAGCTGATCAGGGGCTGAGAGAGAGTGACGCGGGCCGACAGCTCATTGACCGGCATCGGGCCAAATTCGGCGAGCAGGCTGATGACCCGCAGCCGGGTCTCGTCACCCAGTGCCCGATACATGGTCCGCAGGCGGCGCAGGTCGCGCTCCGCGCGGGTCTCGTTGGCAAGCGTCATTGCGTAGTACTTCTTTATCAAATGCGGATTGATATAAGCGGGGGCTTATGATATTGCCCGGCCGGCAGGGCGTCAAGGGCCAGGAATCGCCCCTGCTAGACTGCCGGCGGAGGTGCGACCCCTGACGAGCTCAACGCCAGACGCGCTGTGGGCCTCTCAGTCGGTTCGCACGCTCAAGCCCGCGGCGGTCGTGTGCGAGGGCCTCAGTCGCAGGCTGCGGGGGCAGCCCCTCCTCGACGACCTGACCCTTGTGGTGGGCGTGGGCGCGCGCCTGCTCCTCGTGTCGCGACCCGAGGAGTCGGCCTCCATGCTCCTGCGGATCCTGGCCGGCCTCTCCCGGCGGCACTCCGGGATCGTGCGGCTGGCCGGGGTGTCCCGCCCCGACAGCTCCGCCCGGGGCTGGGCGCGGCGAGTCGGGTACGTCGGCCCGGAGACGGGGATCTACCCCTGGATGACTCCACGCGAGGTGCTCGACCTCGCAGGACGGATCGCCGAATACGACCCTCCCGAGATCCGACGCCGGATCGACTGGATGGCCGAGCGCTACCGGATCGGGGTCCACCTCGACCAGCCGATCAGGCGTGGCGGTGAGCCACTCGCCCAGCGGGTCGCGTTCGCGTCGGCGATGTTGACCGAACCCGAGGTACTCCTCCTCGACGAGCCGCTGCGCGCGGTGGATCCGGAGGAGCGCGCCAGGCTGCTGAAGATCCCGGGCAGCCGTCGAACGGTGGTGATCGCCAGCCGCTACCCGGCCAGCGAGGAGGGGCTCGTGAACCAGGTCGCGTTCCTTCAGGATGGCAAGCTGGTCATGCATGCGCCGATGGAGGAGCTCGACCGGAAGGGACTGGCGCTCTCCCAGCGCGGCATCGACGCCTTCGTCCAGCTGGCCGCTGCTGAGGGCTCATGAGAGGCCTCCTTACACTCACACGGATGGCGCTGCGCGAGCTGTGGATCAGCTTCCGGCTCATCCCCTTGGTCGGCGTGCCGGTGCTTGGCGGAATGCTGGTCAGCGCCATACCCCCCGAGTTCGCCGGCGAGACGGCGGTCGGCGGGGCCAGCTTCTGGTACGGCGTCGGGGCTGCCGTCGGCATCTGCGTGGCATCAGGCCTGGCCGCATTGACCGTGGCTCTTGAGCGTCGCCGCGGGACGGCCGCCTGGATGGCGGTCCGCGCGGTCCCGCGCTCGACGGTCCTCGCTTCGTGGTTCCTGGCCTTCGCCCTCCTCGTCTGCCTCGGTCTCGCGCTCGGCTCGGTGGGGGCCTGGCTGGCTGCCATCGGTCGTGCCGAGACCTCGCCCGATGCGCTCCCCTTCGCGGCCGCGGTTGGGGCGACGGCCGGTACTGCCCTGGCGGCTGTGGCGGCCGGCCTGCTGATCGGCACCACGCTGCCCCCGCTGCCTGCGACCCTGCTCGCCGTGGTGGTGACCGCCCCGCTGGTCGTGGCTCCCTTCCTCGCCCCGCTGAGCGCGGTTCTGCTACCGATGGGTGGCCTCGGCCTGCTCACCCACCTTGACTCGGCCGTTCGACCGGTGGCGAGCGCACTCCAGTCGGCGGGGGCCGCGTTGGCCGCGGCAGCCGTCCTGCTGGTCATGGCGGGAGCGGCGCTCGAGCGCAGCGATCTGTGAGGCTTACCGCCTGGGGGATCCTGGTTGTGGCCTCCCTTGGCGTCTTCCTGGGCGGCGCCGAGCTGATGGTGGTCGCCATCGCGCTCCCCTCGATTGTCGCCGACTTCGGCGGCTGGGCCGACCTGGGTCGCGCCAGCTGGATCGTGAACGGCTACCTCCTTGCCTACATCGTGGCCATGCCGCTGGCCGGGCGAGCCGCCGACCTGTGGGGGGCACGGCGCCTCTACCTGCTCGCCCTCACGCTCTTCTGCCTCGGCAGCGTGGGCGCGGGCCTTTCGCGTGTCGCGGGCCCCGAGACGGGCCTCAGCTGGCTGATCGCCTCCCGGGTGGTGCAGGGGCTGGGCGGCGGGGCCCTCGTCCCGCTGTCGATGTCACTGGCCAGCCACCTCTTCGACGGGCGCGAGCGGGGGATCGCGCTGGGGGTCGAGGGTGCTGCGACGTTCGTGGGCATGGCGGTGGGGCCGGCCTATGGCGCGTGGGTGCTGCTCAACGTGGCCCTGCCGATACCCGGGCTCGACGTGGTCGGCTGGCAGTGGATCTTCTTCCTCAACGTGCCGGTTGGCCTCGTGCTCCTGCTCCTGCTGTACGTGGTCGCCGGGGGTGTCGAGACGCCGAAGGCGCACGGCCGGCTGGACCTTCCGGCCGGGCTCCTCGCGTCCCTGGCGCTGGTGGCCGGGGTTGGAGCACTCTCGCTTGCCGGCAACCGTGGCTGGACCGACCCGCTGGTCCTCGGCGGATTGGGGGCCTCCGTGGTGTTCCTCGGCGTCTTCGTCCTGCGCGAGCTCCGGCAGGCCTTCCCGCTGATCGACCCACGGCTCTTCGCCGACGTGCGCTTCGCGGCCTCGAACGGCGTGAGCCTGCTCACCGGCTACACGCTCGTCACGGCGATCATCGGCGGGCCGGTGTTCGTCAATCGCGTGCTGAACGCCGGCGCGGACCGATCGGCGGCGGCGCTCACCGCGCTGACGCTGGCGATCGCCATCGGAGCGGTCGCGGGAGGGGTGGGCTCAGGGCTGGTCGGCCAGCGGCTCACCGCGGTCGTCGGGGTGGGGCTGACGATGATCGGCCTCTGGTTCGCCTCCGGCTGGGGCGTAGACACCGACCTGGCGAGGCTGCAGCGGGACCTGGCCATCTTTGGGGCAGGCTTCGGGCTCACCGTCTCGCCGCGAGCCACAGCGGCCGTCGAGGCGGCCGGCGCATCGGCCTATGGGGTGGCGAGCGCGATGCTGCAGGTGACCCGCACGATCGGGATGAGCGTCGGCCTGGCGCTCCTTACCAGCATCGGCCAGAACCGGATCGACGAGCTGACGGCCCTCATCGACGACCCGACCAGGCGCGACGCGCTGGTGACCACGCTGGGACATCCTGAGTTCGTGGGGGTCGATCCGCGCGCGAGCCTGGCGCTGGTCGACCTGCTGGAGGCCTGGTCGCGCGGAGAGGCGGCCGGGGTGCTGCGCCTTGTCCTTCAGATCGCCCTGGGGGTCGCGGCCGTGACCGTGCTCCCGGCCATGCTGGTCGAGGGCCGGCGGCGCGCCCGCTAGAGGAGCGGCTTGGCGACGATGATCAGCTCGCCCCAGTTGCGGTTGAATCCCTGGCTGGTCTGCAGCGTGAGGCGCTCGTGGTCGGTCTTGCGTGACCATTCGGCGCCGGGGCAGCCCGGCTTCGCGTACTGCAGCGCCAGCGGCGGGTTGGGCATCTCAAGCGCCCGAGCGTCCGGGCAGCTCACGTTGGGGTGGATCTCCGTCACGACGTAATGGAGCACCACACCGTCGGACATGAGCACCTTGACCTCCGCTCCGAGCACTACGTTCCAGAGCCGCTTGAAGAGGTGCTGCACCGCGTGGGCGACGATGTAGCTGTTCGCGCCGCGCCCCGGCTCGGAGCTCTGGCACAGGACATACGCCGCGTCCTCGGGTGGGAAGTCGCACTGCCCGGACACCGCGTGCTTGACCTTCACGTTCAGGTCAACCGACTGGACCTCCAGCTGGACCGCGACCCACGTGTCGGGGATGGGGGTGGGCGAGGGGGTCGGCTCGGGCGTAAAGCCGGAGGGCCCGGGGGTGGGAGTCGCCAGCGCCACGTCACTCTCTACGGGGATCCCGGGCAGGCTGGCACCCGGCCTGTCGAGCGGCAGCTGGCCCGACACGATCAGGCCCGCGCCGATCACGGCCAGGAGCAGCGGCAGCACGATCCCCGGCACGGAGGAGGCCTTCATCGGCCCGAGTCTAGCCGCTCCCCGGTCAGAGCAGCCCGGCAGCCGATGCCCGCAGGAAGCTGATGATCGGGTCCGGGAAGAGTCCGAGCAGGAGCACGCCGGCAACCGATATGGCGAGCGCGAAGGCGGTGAGCGGCGAGCGGTCGATCGGCGCGGGATCGGCCTCGGGCTCGCGCATGTACATGTAGACGATCACGCGCAGGTAGTAGAAGGCCGCCAGAGCGGCGTTCAGGGCGATCGCCACGGCCAGCCAGGCGACCCCCGCGTCCACCGTTGCGACGAGGACGTACAGCTTGGCGAAGAAGCCGACCGTCGGCGGGATGCCGGTCAAAGAGAGGAGGAGGACCGCCATCGCCGCGGCCAGTGCAGGAGCCCGTCCGGCGAGCCCCGCGAAGGCGGACAGCCCGCCGAAGCGTCGCGGGTCGCGCTGCAGCATGCCGACCACGCTGAAGGCGGCGATGTTCATCACGCCGTAGCCGAGGACGTAGAAGAGGATCGCCTCGATCCCCTGGGCCTTGATCGCGGGATCGGTGGCATGGGCGAACGCGGCCAGCCCGGCGATGATGTAGCCGGTGTGGGCGATGCTCGAGTAGGCCAGCATCCG